>JAAZNO010000538.1 GCA_012798275.1 Chloroflexota bacterium | reverse complement strand
GGCGCGCCGGGCGCAGCACTGCTGATGAGAATATTCGCGCGATAGGCCATAGTTCCTCCTGCTTGGTGGGGCAGGGCGTATCGCTAACGCCTTGCCGGGGAAATATCAGTCGTTCAGGCTTTCTGCTTGACAGTCCAGTCGTCAATCGGCTCGCCGCCGACGACGTGCCGGGCAATGAGGGTCGGAACCCGATCGGCAGTGAGTTTGCCGTAAGTGACCATCTCGCCTTCGCGCAGCTGCACCTGTACGATCGGCTCGAATTCGCAGAGGCCGATGCAGCCGGTCTGTGTGACGGCCACGTCGGTGATCTGCTGCCGCTCCAGTTCGTTCAGGATGGCCGTCATGGTGTCACGTGCGCCCGCAGCGATCCCACAAGTGCCCATGGCCACCACCACGCGTGCCCGCATCCCCTCCGCACTCATGCGGCGACGCTCCAGCGCCCGCTCCTTGATCTTCTGCAGTTCTTCCAGACTCTTCATAGTATTTCCTCCACTGCTCTGATGTTCTTAAATGATCACAGTCGTCAGCAACCCTATCCAGGAACGCCTTGAACTTCATCAGCGCGCTGCTATGCCAGGCTGGGGACTTCGACGCCAGCCCGCAGGTGCGCTTCACCCTCTGTCAACGTTTCCCGCAGAAAGCCCAACACCTCCGGATCGGAGAGCGGCAGATCCTCTCCTAACACCGCGCGCAGCTCGCGGGTATCTAGCGTGAACTCGCGCGTCTCGCCGTTCGCGGTGTGCACCGTGTGCTGAAAGAGCACCTCGAGCGTCGGAAATCCCACGATCATGCACAGCACCGTTCCCACCAGGTCACCCAGCGGCGGGCGATCAATGTGACTGTGCTGAAAAGTGGCCCAGGTGCGGGTGCCCACACCCGGTTCCGATTCAATGCCGAATTCCCCTCCGCACATCTCGGCCGCCTGTTTGAGGAAGGGGATTCCCAGCCCCACCTTGCGGGTCGTGCGCGTCGTCACCCAGGGATCGGCGACCCGACGTACCATCTCCGCGTCCATCCCCGAGCCATTGTCGCGCACTTCGAGCAGGAGACGATCAGCGGCAAAATCTTCCACAATGTTAAGGGTGATCAAAGTAGCGCCCGCTTTGGCGCCATTCTCAAAGATGTCCAATAAATGTTGAGAGAGCTCCCGAAAAATCGTCACTCGTATTTCCGCAAGGTCTTCGACACGTCCGCCGGGTTGACGCGCCCGTTAATATCCGTATCAATCATCACCACCGGCGCCTGCGAGCAGGCCCCCACGCACCGGCAGATCTCCAGCGTAAAGCGCTGGTCCTCCGTCGTCTCACCGACCTTCACGCCCAAGATCTGCTGATATTTTTCAATCAACATGGGGCCGCCACGCACGTAACACGCCGTGCCCAGGCAGATGCTGATCTTGTGTCGCCCCAAAGGGCTCATACGAAAGGAGGAATAGAAGGTCAACACGCCATAGATGTGGCTCAGGGGGACGCCCAATTCCCTCGCAATGTAGACTTGCATGGGTGGGGAGATATAGCCGATCTTCTCCTGTACCAGGGTGAGTACCAACATCGTCGCGCCAGGGCGGTCACGATTGGCGCTCAACACTTCATCCAGAACGCTTTTCTCTACAGGGGTTAAAGTTTCTTCTGCTGTCGCTAAGTCTATGTTTGGGTTCACACTCATAGTCTCACCTCGATTGTTTGTGAAAGGTGTGGTACAGCGCCAGGACATCATTCCAGGCTAAGGGCCTGCCAGCCTACCCCTCATTATAGGTGTTTTTTGCAAACTGCCAAAGTGACATTGCGCGCCGCTTTGTTTGCCAGCAATCCCCGCCAAAATTACGGGACAACTACCCGCCGCTCTCCCTCGCCACACAATGCCCGGCGCAGTTCGGCAATGGAAGGCGGCCCCTCCAGCACAAAAATTGTCATCACGCTGCCGATGACGGCCAGCCAATGGGCGTCCGAGGAGGTGATCAACGGTAGCTCCGGCGGCAGGCGGAAACGTTGTCGCGCCGCCGAAGGGCGCAGATTGGGAGAGAGCTCCGCCGCGTCGGCGCGGAGCTGCGCAGGCCAGAGTCCCAGGACCCCCAACAGCCCCTTCATGGGCCGTTCGATGTGCGCCGGGATGAACAGTCCCCCAAGCGCATGGACGGCGGCGGCGGCTTCCTCCAGGGGAATCTGGGCGGGGCCTTGGTAGAAGCTGTCGTCTTCGGCGATGAAATCCCCTTCAGCGTTCACGCGGTACTGCGGGCCGAAGCGTTCGGCGTCGTGTCGAAACGGCAACGCCACCGCCCGCACTTGCGCCTCCCAGGCCTGCGCCTGCTCCAGCGTATCGAACAGGCATAGCGCGTCCACCTCTTCCTGACACTGCAATTCCATGCCCGGCATGACCCACAGCCCGCTGCCGACTGCGGCTTCCATCACCGCTGCGGCATTGCCTACCGCGTTGTGATCGGTCACCGCGATGATGTGCAGCCCCTTGCGCAGCGCCTCATCCACAATCAGTGGGGGGATCATCTCCACCTCGGCGCAGGCGGAGAGGCAGGTATGAATATGCAGGTCGGCCCGAAACTCGTTCACGGCGCCCCAACGCGCTCAAAGGAGCCGCGCCAGCTTCATCACCGTCTCGAAGGTCGGCTCCGCGCTCCGCAACAAAACCACGCCTTCCCCGGCAGCGCGGTTGATCGTCTCCGGGCCAACGGCAGCTGCCTCGGTGATGACGATGGCAGCGACGCCCACGAGCGAGGCGACGGCGACGATGTTGAGATGGGTCTGCAGCGTGAACCACAGCTGGCCGGGTTGCGCACCCGCCATCACGCAACTCAAGAGATCGGCGATGTAGCCGCCAGTGACCTCTTGATCGAGCGCTCCTTCACCCGCCAGCACTTGTAAGTCCAACTGCGTTACAATGTCACGAAGGATCACAAGGGCCTCCTTAGCAAATAGAGATCAGTGAGCCGTGAGTAGAGAGCCGTCGTAGTCTTCGATCCCAGCTCACATTTCTATTTTTTGATGGCGTACCGCAGGAACATGTCAACTTCTCGGAAAATCGGCGAGTCAGCGAAAAAGCGAATAAGCGAATCATTTACGTTCCACGTTCGCACCTTCTCACGTTTCGGGCGCGAGCGGGCCAGGGCTACGAATGCTCGACCGGGGCCCTCGCCCCGTCCTCGGTCACGTTGAAGATCATTTCCACGCGCGTGCCTACCCCTACCGCCGACCAAATGTTCAACTCATCCGTGCAGCGCTCGATGTTGGTCAGCCCCATCCCCGCGCCGAAGCCCATCTCCCGCGCCAGCGGCGAGGCGGTGGAATAGCCCACCTTCCGCGCCAGTTCAACATTGGCGATGCCCGGCCCCATGTCGTGCGCTACGACGATGATGCGCTCCGGCCGGATCTCAGCCACGATGTAGCCGCCATCAAGCGTGTGAATGATCAGGTTGATCTCCGCCTCATAGGTCGCGATGGCAACGCGACGCGCGAGCTGCGGCGCCGCCCCCATCTGCAGCAAGGCCTGCTTGAGCTGCGCCGAAGCCCTACCGCCGCTGGCGAAATCATTGGCGCGGACGCGATACCGCATCACCAGGCTGGTTTCATCAGAGACCAACGCCTCGAAAAAGCGGCGTGGGTGCCGCTGGCGCTCCAGCTCCTCCTCGCGATGATAAGCGGCCTCCAGGGCATGCAACAGGCCCGCCACAATATCGCCCTTGGTGAGCATCCCGACGAGATGACGCTCGGCATCCAACACCAGCAGCCGCCCGACCCCTGTCTGCTCCAGGCGTTTAAGCGCTTCGAAGACCGGCTCTTCCACCATGACGGTGATGAGCCTGTCACGGGGGGTCATGAAACGCTGCACCGGCGCGTCGAGGGCCTGCTCCTCGAAAGCATGGATCAGGTCCTGCACACTGACGATGCCCACCAGTTCGCCATCATCCACCACCGGGATGCCGGAGAAACGGTGGTCCCGCATGAGGGTCTTGACGTCTTCCATGAGCTGCTGCGAGGAAATGGTGATGGGGGTAGAGGTCATGACCCGCGAGACTCTGAGCTCAAACATCAGCTCCTGCAACACAGACGCGGGGAGGTCCTTCCCCATCCGCGCGAAGAGCGAGAACTGCTGAGTCATAGGCTAGCTCTGTTGCACGATGGGCAGCTTGCCCATCCCCGGCAGCCCGGCGTCATACAACAAGCCACAAGTCTCATACATGGTGTAGGGCGAGAGGAGCAAGCCAATGCCGATCTCCTCAGCCATGCGCACCAAAGCCTCGGAGGGACGTTTGCCGCGCACAAAGAGAATCACCGGCATATCGGACATTTCTGCCGTGCGAATGGTCTGCGGATTGGTCAAGCCAGTGATCATCAGCATCTTGGGTTGAGCAAAAACGAGGATGTCGCTCATCAAATCGGCGGCAAATGCGCGGTCCAGGTCCACATCCACGGCGGGCGGAGTGAGAATTTCTCCCTCAATGGCTTTCACAATCTCTGCGACCTTCATAGAGCCTCCCTGATAGCGTCCGCAAAAGCAAGTGTCCAGTACTACAAGCCGATTATACCATGAGTCAAACCAGGGCGTGTGAGCCTGGATTGAAACGGCGCTTCTCGACTGTGCGCCCAAGGATCCATCACGGAGCGGTGTCCGCGTCCAGACGCTTCTCTTACCATTCCACCTGCTGGAATTCCCCATCCTTGACCTGATAGATCCAGATTTGAGGATCGGTGAGGTCGCCGTTTTCCTTGTAGCGAAGCTCATTCAACAACGTCTTGACGGGGGCGCGGCGCAGCGCCGCCGCGATTTCTGACGCTTCCAGGCTACCCGCCTGCCGCACGCCCTCCGCCAGCACCTGCATCGCCACATACCCATTCACCGAGTACGTATCGGGGTTGCGATACTCCACCGCCTGATACGCCTCAAACCATTGGGGATCGCCTACAGCGCGGGGACTCGGCGCAAACGCGCTCACATACATCCCCTCTGCCGTCCCATCCGACTCGTCAATGGTCGCCGCGAGGAAGGCGCCATCGCTCGCCAACATCGGCGCTGTCACCCCCGCGCGGACAAGCTCAGCGCGCAAGTACGGCGTCTCGATCTCATATCCCGCGTAGAAAATCGCGTCGGGAGCGGCGGACTGCACCTGCGCCACTTCCGCGCTGTAGCGGCCCTGCCCCTCTTCCACCTCAATGCGGGTCACCGCCTGCGCTCCACGGGCTTCTAATTCCTTCACCAACGCCGCCGCCAACCCGCGTCCATATTCCGTGTTGTTGAAGAGGACCGCGACACGTTTGGCGCCGAGCTTCTCGGTCAGGAAACGCGCGTCCACCGCCGCCTGCACATCGTCGCTGGCATTGACGCGGAAGAAGTTGGTGTAGCCCCGCGCGGTGAGACTTTGCTCGGAGGCAGTGGGGGTAATCACGAGAAGCGGCAAAGTATGGTAGAGCTCCATGGCCGCGAGGGTCTGACCGCTGTTGAGATGCCCGATGACCGCGACCACCCGCTTCCCCTGATTCAGCGCCTCCTGAATCTGCGCTACCTGCGCCACCGCCACCTCGTCATCGGATTCATCATCAAGGGGGACGACCACGACTTTGTAGCCATTCAATCCGCCGCTGCGATTGAGCTGCTCCGCCGCCAGCCGCACGCCGCCCAACACAGTCTGCCCACCGTTGGCCTGAAAACCGCTCAAAGGCACGGCGACAAACACCCAAACTTCCCCCTTGGTCGGTTCTTGCACGCCGCTGCTCTCGCCGCAACCGGCGGTCATCAGCAGGCCGATCAGCAACAAGACAAATAAAAGGCGCTTAGTCATGGATCATTTACTCCTCGGAAAATAGAAATCAGTGAGCCGTGAGTCGAGAGCTGTTGCAGTCATGGCTCACAACTCACGTCTCACATTCTCATCCGCGGTAGTGTGCCGCAGGAACATGTTAACTCCCTCGAAAATGGCCCCGAATGAACACGAATTTCACGAATCAGAAATTGAAATTCCTGGTTCCCCAGGGCTGATACGTCCCCAAACAGTGCGCTTCAGCGCGGTTGGCTCGTGTCAGGCTGAGAATTCCATCCCCAGCCGCAGCGGTGAGCTGTTGCAGCCTCTGCTCACGGGCCATGGCTCACAGGGTAACTGTTCAGCCACTGACTAAAAAACACAAGATTTCCTGGTGATTGCCGAAGATTGAGAATCAACTTTTGCCCCCTATCCCCTGGCCCCTTCCCCCCGCGTGCGCGGGGGGAAGGGGAACTTTTTTTTGTGGGTTTTTGCAGGCGGGCTACGCCCGCCTGCAAAGCCCCCTTATTTTTTCTCCCCTCCCCAACGGCGTATGCGCCGTTGGGGAGGGGACAGGGGGTGGGGCAAAAGCTACAAGCCACAAAGGTTCATCCATCGCCGTCTGGCTACCTGGCGCCGGGTTGAACAGTTACCGCACATTTTCAGCCTTGGATGATGTGCGCCAGCACCTGACGTCTCCTTCAAAAATGGCCCCGAATGAACATGAATTCCACGAATAAGATGAGAAATTCCTGGCCCCCGGGGCTGCTACATCCCCAAACGACGCGCTTCGAAACGCATCCTGTAAAACAGATCGCGAATACTATACAGCCGATAGCGCAATCAGCAATGGAGTTTTTCTTGTGAAGTTGTAACTGTTCAGCCCAGCTCAAGTAGCCAGGCAGCAATTAAGGTTGTGCATATTACAAATT
>JAAZNO010000537.1 GCA_012798275.1 Chloroflexota bacterium | reverse complement strand
GCTCCAGGGCGCGACCTCCAGGTCAAACGCAGCATTCAGCGTCGGGAGCAACTCGGCCAGGAGCGCCGCACGCTCACTCGAATCAACGCCCTGCAACAACAGCCCCAAGTGGTTCTGGATGAGGGCCTTGAGGAGCTGCGTGCGCTCCTGGGGAGAAAGCGCCGTGATCAGCGTGGGCAACAATGCCTCGGTGAGCTGCAACAATCCTTGTGGATCGGCGTTTTGCAAATACTGGGTAGCAAGCCGCAACTTCAGGTCGCTCACGCTCAAGCCGTCGTGTCGTTTTCAGGGGGTGCGGCAGGCGTCAACTGCGCTTTCAGCGCCTCGATCTCGGCTTTGAGGGCCTCGACGTTACTGACGGTCGCTACATGCATGTCGGTAAGCGCGGCATCGAGTTCCTCGCGGACGAGCTTGCGGAGCGCGCTGCGCTCTTCTTCCCCGCGCTTGACCAGTTCATCGGTGAGATGCGACACCTCGTCGCGGGCAGCATGACCCTCTTTGGCCAGCTCTTCGGCTATCGTTCGCGCTTTCTCATGGGTCAACGCCAACAGACCAATCCCCAACAGCAGGGGGCGCTCCAGATGTTCTTTCATCTCGTCAACCTCCTTTTTGATAAAGACTCGTGAGCAGAGGACGCCAGAGAGACCCCTCCGTGCGCCCCGGCTCATCCCATGAAATGCCACAAGCCTCAGACCCGTCTGTCCTCATTATACACCGGAACCTGTCTAACGGCCAAGCACCCGATAGTGGACAAGCGTCCACAGCACGGTCAGGCCATCCCTCCACGAGATTTTCTTACCCTCTTCAAATTCCCGGCCGGTATACGAGATCGGCACCTCGTAGATGCGATATTTGTGCAGCAGAATTTGCGCCGTGATTTCAGGATCGAAGCCCCACCCTTTGGCCCGCAGGGACAGTTTGTCGGCGACCTCGCGGGTGAAGACCTTGTAGCCCGTCTCCATGTCCGTGAGGATGGTGTTGTAAAGCAGGTTGGTCATAAAGGTGAGGAAACGATTGCCCAGCATGTGCCAGAAGAACATGGCCTTGGTCGGCCCGCCGCGAAAACGGGAGCCATACACGACCTGCGCCCGCTTTTCCAGGATGGGCAGCAGCAAGGCGGGGTAATCGCGCGGGTCGTATTCCAGATCGGCGTCTTGAATGACCAACACATCACCGGTCGCGTGACGCAGAGCGGTCTGCACGCCCGCGCCCTTGCCCTGATTGACTTCGTGGAACACGATGGTGATAGCCGGGGTGTCCCGCAACGTGTCGAGATACTCACGTGTGCCGTCAGTGGATCCATCATCCACGATGACGATCTCGCGGTCGAGATGGACCACGGTCTCGCGGTCCGTGCCGCCCCAAATGGCGAGGTCCAACGGTACGGCGCGCACTTCGGCGATGATCGTCGCAATCGTGTTGATCTCGTTGTACACCGGCATGATCACGGAAAGTTTCATCAGCGTCAATCCTCTCTCTGAAGTCGTCAGGGTCAGCCTTCAGAAATTATACCGTCGGCGGGCGCAGTCGCAAGCCGTCATCAGATTTCAACGCGGCTATACCTCTGGCCATTCCAAAAACAGCGCTTCGAGCAGCAAGCGCGGGTTGAGGTTGCGCAGCAGATTCGCTTGCGCCGCCGTGAGCGCCTGCAACATGTACACCGTCGTCGCCGGCGCCACTTTTTGCGCCACGGCTTCCAAAGCGTCGCGCTGCTCAAGAAACATCACGTCCTGAGGAATGCCCTGCTGGAGCAGCAACACGTCGCGCCAGCCAAGGCGCCAGTATTCAAGCGTCTGCGCCAGCGCCTCTAAATTCTGCGCCAGGGCCTGGGCGATTTCAAAACGGGCGGGCAAATCCGCCCGCAGCAGCGTCAGGAGTTGCGCCAGCGCCGCTTCCATTTCCTGCAAGTGCGTCGGATCGGTGAGCGCTCGCACCGCCCACCCCATCCGCCCGCCGGAAAGTCCGGCCAGGCGTCGCGCCTGGGATTCCGCGACACCCCAACGTTCGATCAGCCCCCGAGCAATGACGGCGCTCTCCAGGGGCCGCAACGGCAGGTGCTGGCTGCGTGAGACGATCGTCGGCAAGAGGGTGTCGGCGTCCGTGGCCAGCAGCATGAGATGCGCATAGGCCGGCGGCTCTTCCAGCGTCTTCAACAGCGCATTGCCGGCGTTGGGATTCAGCAGCTCCACCGCCGAGAGGATGGCGATTTTGTGCGCGCCCTCGGCAGGAGTCAGGGCCAGAAAGCGCTCCAGCTCGCGGATTTGCTCAATCTTCACACCGCGCCCTTCACCCTCCGGCTCGGCTAGCCACACGTCGGGGTGATTGCCTGAAGCGACCCGGCGACAGGCAGAACAGCTCTCACAGGGACGCTCCGCCGCCTCCGCCTCGCACAGCAGGGCGCGGGTCAGGGCCAGCGCGAGGGTGTGCTTCCCGACATTCTCCGGCCCGGTGATGAGCAACGCGTGGGAAAGTTTCCCCGCGGCTATCGCCTGCTGCAACTGCCGGACCGCCCACCCATAGCCGATGATACCCCAATCGTTCACAAGCTCTCCTTCACGTTTCCACGTTCACACGTCCGTACGTGACCACGTTTCCGCTGTCATCAGTCGCGCCAACGGTTCCAGCAGGCGGTCGCGGTTGGCCGGGGTGACGTAAACCACGGTGGTGAACGGCCCCGGTGCTTGCGCGGTCGCTTCCGCCAGCAGCTCGGGGCGCACGACCAGCAACGCGCTCCGACAACACTCTGGCCGCAGCATCGCGAACACCGGCTGCCATCCGCGGCCCAGCCTCAACTCCAGCGGGCCGAGTTCATCCACAATCAGCGCCCCGGCGGGCAAAGCGCGCGTCAGCGAGGCCACGCCCCGTTCGAGGGCCGCCGCATCCATGCGAAAGCGCCCCAGCTCCGCGCCGACGCCGTCGCCAAAGGGCAGCGTCAGCGCGTAACGCTCGCCGGTATGGATCTCCGTGACCTCCAGATCATGCGGGCCAGTGTGCGAGGTCAGCAAACCGACGACCGACACGGCGTCTTGCTGCAGCCTGGCGGCCAGCTTCTGGCACAGGACGCTCTTGCCTGCCCGGCGCGGACCGCTGAGCAAAAAAACGCGCGGCGTTGATTCCTCTGGCTCAACCATTGCTTTCCAAGCCTCTGGCATGGCGGCTGAGGCGCCCCCCGGCCGCCAGAGTGACCCGGTCTAAAAAACCAGGGCCGGAAAAACTCCCGGCCCTGAGTGGAGATGGCGGGAATCGAACCCGCGTCCGAAGAATTCTGTAGCAGGCGTCTACAAGCATAGTCGGCGTTTTCGTTCTCGTTCGGGGGGTCGTGGCCGACCACGCCACATCCGAACCAGCCGAGGCTCTTGACTCACCTTATCGGCGTGGGGCGAGCTGCACGCTGACTCGTTTTCACCTGACTCCGGAGCGCCAGCGAAACGCCGGAGGGGCGCGACCGGATTTCCCGATCGGGTCGTGGGGTCAATCACCGGCTGCTTACGCAGCGACGGCGACCGGCGCCCAGCGGTTTGCCATAGGAGTGGCAATTGTTTTTTGCTCCTGGGTTTGCGGAGACGGAGCCTCCCCGACTCGCAGCCTGCGACAAACCTTCCCCGTCGAAACCTATCATCCCCGCTTGTATTATACCATGGATTTCTATCCCTGCGCAGGTCTGAATTCTGAATGTTAAAAAGCCCCCCGCGCGCCAACGGTCACGACTTCGCCGACGGCGTTGTATCCGGCTCCTGTTCTGTGTCGGGCTGGATCTCCGCCGGCCCGCGCGCGACCCACGCTGCGTGAGAGGGGATGTCGCGGTCCAGCCACAGCCGGCGCCAGATGACCTGGC
>JAAZNO010000536.1 GCA_012798275.1 Chloroflexota bacterium | reverse complement strand
CGGCGAAGCCATCACCGCGATGAGCGTGAGCGAGCGCATGACGCTGACCAACATGTCTGCCGAGATGGGCGCCAAGAATGCCGTGGTGGAGCCGGATGAGAAGACGCTGGCGTGGCTGGCCGGGCGCGTATCGCAGCCGTTCACGCCGGTTTTCGCGGACGCGGATGCCGTCTATGCGCGGGTGCTGGAGCTCGATGCAAGCGCCCTCGCGCCGCAGATTGCCCGCCCGCACACCGTGGATAACGTCGCTCCGGTGACCGACGTCGTCGGCACGCGGATTGATCAGGTGGTGCTCGGCACGTGCACCAACGGGCGGCTGGAGGACTTGCGTGCGGCGGCGGAGCTGCTGCGCGGGAAGCACATCGCGCCGGGTGTGCGGCTGCTGGTGCTGCCCGCCTCACGGGAAGTGTTGCAGGCCGCGCTGGCAGAGGGCGTGATCGCGGACCTGATTGCCGCCGGCGCGACCCTGCTCAATCCCGGCTGTGGGCCCTGCCTGGGCGCACATCAAGGCTGCATGGCGCCGGGCGAAGCGACGCTGTCCACTTCCAATCGCAATTTCAAGGGACGGATGGGCTCGAAAGACGCCGCCATCTACCTGGGCAGCCCGGCAACGGCGGCCGCTTCCGCGCTCGCGGGCGTCATCACGGATCCGCGCGAGCTCTAATGTGCCTGACGCTGCTTTAACATGGGCTTTCGTGGATGAAAGTGGGGATGTCGGCTATGCTCCCACTTCTTCCCGCTACCTGATCGTTGCTGCGGTACTGACATCCCGGCCCGAACTGCTCAGAAAGGCAGTAGCTAAAACGCGCAAGTCTTTGGGAAAACGCTTGCGGGATATTCCCGAACTCAAAGCACAGCGTACACCTCGAAAAGTCGTGCTTCGACTGTTAAGTCGCGTGATCGAGCTTGAGGTTGAGATTGTTGCGGTCGTGGTAGACAAATCGGCGTTTCGGCAAGCAGCGCTCTCTGAAGATCTATATCGCTTTGCTTGCGCAGAGCTCGTGGCACATTGTACAAATTATCATTCAAAACTGAAATTGATCTGTGATCGGCGTTACACAAACCCGCAACTGCGGAGTCAATTGGAATATTATGTCTTGGAACGTTTGAAGCGGGCTTCTGCAACGAGAGAAGTCGCAATTGAGATGGCACATCTTGATTCAGCACAAGATGGAGGATTACAGGCGGCCGATGCAATCGCGTGGGGGATAGCGCAACGATATGAGCGGGGAGATTCGGAATTCTACGACCTGATTCGGCGCCGCGTACATGCCGGGTTGCTGATAAATAAAAGCAAAAACGGGCTCCCCCTGGAGGCCGATTCTCACCGTTTTACAATGAAAACGGAATAGCACCGACTTACATCGGAGCAGCCTATTCCAGGACTTACGAGGCCCGCTTTCGATTTAATTATACGCGCAATTACCAAATGTGTCAAGGAGTATTTATGAAGTCACAACTCACCGGCCGGGTATGGAAGTACGGGGACGACGTCAACACCGACGTGATTTTCCCCGGTAAGTACACGTACAGCATCAGCGATCCCAAGGAAATGGCGCCCCACGCGCTGGAGGACCTCGATCCGCAGTTTGCCACCTCGGTGCGCCCCGGCGACATCATCGTCGCGGGAAAGAACTGGGGATGTGGCAGCTCGCGGGAGCAGGCGGTGATCTGCCTCAAAGAAGCCGGCGTCGCAGCGATTGTGGCGCGCAGTTTCGCGCGCATCTACTTCCGCAACGCCATCAACCAGGCGCTTCCCATCGTCACCTGTGATGCCGTAGAAGGCGTCGAAAATGGCGATGAGATCACGATTGACTTTGTGGCAGGCACGGTCACCACACCGCGCGGTGTCTTCACCTTCCCGCCGCTGCCGCCCGAAGTGCTGGCGATCATCGAGGATGGCGGCCTGCTGCCCCACGTCCAAAAACAGTTAAACGGATGAGCGAGAAAGCGAAAAGGCGAAAAAGCGAGAAGGCGGGTGGGCGAGAAGGCGCATCAATAGCCAGGCAGAGCTGACCTGGGCCTTCCAATCCTTCGCCCATTACCCACCACCCATTACCCATTATGCATCACATATTTTACGCAAAGGAGCACACGGATGGCTAAGTATCGCATTGCTCTCATGCCCGGCGATGGCATCGGCAACGATGTCATGGACGCGGCGAAGATGGTGTTGGACAAGATTGCCCTCGACGCGGAGTATCTCCCCGCGGACATTGGGTGGGAGTTCTGGCGCCATGAAGGCGAGGCCTTGCCGCAGCGCACCATTGACTTGCTCAAGACCTGCACCTGTGCGCTGTTCGGGGCCATCACCTCGATGCCCAAGGAAGAAGCCGAAGCCGCGCTCGTCCCCGAATTGCAGGGGAAGGGATTGGTCTACCGCAGCCCCATCGTGCGCCTGCGCCAGACCTTCGACCTGTACACCAATCTGCGTCCCTGCAAGGCCTATCCCGGCAATCCCCTCAATTACCGGGATGACATTGACCTGGTGATTTTCCGCGAAAACACGCAGGATCTGTACTCCGGGGTCGAATTCCACCCGCTGCCGGAGGACCTCCGCGCCAAGCTGGAGGAACTCAGCCCGAACATGAAGGCCTTCAAGGGAACCGCCTCCGCAGACATCGCGCTGTCCTGCCGCATTCTGACGCGCGAGGGTTGCCGGCGCATCGTCCGCGCCGCCTTCGAGTACGCGAAGCAATTCGGCTATCCCACCGTCACGCTGGTGGAGAAACCCAATGTCATCCGCGAGACCTCCGGGCTGATGGTGCGTGAGGCGCGCAAGGTGGCGGCGGAGTACCCCGGCATCGAGCTGTGGGAGACGAACGTGGACGCGATGGCCATGTGGCTGGTCAAAAATCCGCAAAACTACGGCGTGATGGTCTCCAGCAACATGTTCGGCGACATCATCTCCGACCTGGCGGCGCAGCTGGTGGGCGGCCTGGGCTTCGCGTCGAGCGGCAACATCGGCGACACCTTCGCCGTCTTCGAGCCGACGCATGGCTCCGCGCCCAAATACGCCGGGCAGTACAAGGTCAATCCCATGGCGATGCTGCTCACGGTGAAGCTGATGCTGGACTGGCTCGGCGAGCTGGATACCGCGAAAGCACTCGAAGCCGCCATCGCGGCCGTCATCGCCGAGGGCGAAGTCCGTACCTATGACATGGGCGGCAAGAGCAGTACACTGGATGTGGCTCGCGCGGTCGCGGGAAAATTGTAACTGGAAGCTGTTACTGCGGGATCAGAGGAAAGCAAAAGCCGCCACCCTCATCGGATGGCGGCTTTTTTGTTGAAGAACTCAGTGCCCGCAGCTGCTACACGAGCCACCGCTGCACCCGCTGCAGCCGCCGCCGCTTCCCCCGGCGCTGAACTCACTGCTGCCAGCTGCGCCGCCGCCTATCACCATGAAGCGCGAAAGCCCGCGCCGGGCATGCGTCCCGCCGCATTTAGGGCAGGCAATGGGCCTATCGGCGTCCGCCATGGAACGGCGTGCGTCGAAACGATACTGACAATCCTGGCATATGTATTCGTAAATTGGCATGGCTCACCTCACGCTATGAATGAATACAACGCATTGTACTGCGTTTGCTGACGCGGTCAAGGGGCACCATCTTTGCACTTTCACAGCGGCTAAGTAGCGGGCCCAGCCAAACCAACGATAAGAGGGATGGCCAGACCCCCTATCGGAGG
>JAAZNO010000535.1 GCA_012798275.1 Chloroflexota bacterium | reverse complement strand
CACGTGGGCATCTGGACACGTTTACACCTTCACACGCTTTTCCGTTCACACGCGGGAGCCTTTGCGCTGCAGGAGCTCTGTCCTCAGGCGTTTCCAGTTCAGCGCCGCATCCGAGAGCAGGGTATCGGCGCGGAAGAAGCGAGCGGCCAGCAGTACCAGGCCGTAGGCGGTCCCCGCCAGCAACGCCAGGCTGAGCACCGTCTGCCACAGCGGCACGGCGGTCGTGACCATGCGGGTGAGCATCGCTACCGGCGCGCTCAAGGGGAAGAGGCTGAAGAAGGTCGCTACTGCGCCGTTGGGCGTCTGAATAAAGGACGATTGGAACATCAAGGGCAGGAGCAGGGGCAGGATGACGATGAAGGTGAACTGGCCGCCTTCGCGGGCGCTGGGAGCGAGCGCGCCAATCGCGCCGAGCAGCGCTGCGTAGACCAGGTATCCCAGCAGGAAGAAGGCGATGGCCCAGCCCATAAAGCCGGGGGGAAGGATGGCGACGCCGGCCGCCAGGTTCAACAGCTCGCGGTTGCGTTCCAGGGCCAGCAGGCTGCCGCCTAGCCAGATGCCCATTTGCAGCAGGGCCACGATTCCCAGTCCCACAATCTTGCCCAGCATCAGCTCGCGGGGGTTCACGCTGAGCAGCAGCACCTCGGCGACGCGGTTTTCCTTCTCCCTGGCGACGCTCTGGAGCATAAAGCCGCTGCTCATGGTGAGCACAAAGTAGAAGATGAAGAGCACGGCGTAAGGGATGATGTACCCGGCAAGGGTGTTATATCCGCCAAGATTCCGCTCTTCCTGCGGCGCCAGCGCGCGTTCGGTGACGTTGGGCAACGGATCCAGCAGCAGGGCCGGCGTTTGCGCCCGCTGGGCCAGGTTGTAGGCGAGCAGGGTGGCGACCAGATCGGTGTCGCTAAAGCGGGTAAACGGCCTCAGTTCTGGCTCCACGGCGAGCACTTCCCCGGTCGCCAGGTAATCCGCCGGAATGACGTAATAGCGTTGCAGCTCGCCGCGCTCCATCGCCGCTTGCGCCTCTGCCTCGGTGTCGAATTTCCGCAGCAGCTGGCTCGGGAATCCTTCGGGGAATTCCTGGATCAGGCCGGCTTGATCCACATAGCCAATGGTGATGGCCGGCGCTGTCGCCTCGCCATTGAGCAGGGCGCGATCGTCTTCGGCCTCGAACATGCGGTTGGCGACCACCTGGGAACCGACACTGAAGGCCATGATGATCAGCGGCAGCAGGAAAGTGGTCAGCCAGAACGAAGGCTTTCCCACCATGGTGACGATTTCGTGTCTGACGATCAACAGGATGTTGCGCATGGCTAACCCTCCTGGCGACTTTGGCGCAGCGCGGTGAGGATGTTCTTGAAGGTGAGGGATTGCCCGTACTGGAGCATCCCCACGCGGAAGACGCGCGCCGCGAAACGCACGCTGACGATGGCCGTGCCGACGAGCAGGACCCAGCCGACGATCATCTGCCAGGTCGGGATGGCGGTAAAGCCCCAGCGCAGCAATACCGTGAGGAAGGCCGTGGTGGGAAAGAGGCTCAGCGCCACGGAGAGGGGATGATTGGGGTTGCCGAGGATCACCATGATGAAGAACAGCGGGAACGTGAAAAACAGGTTGAGGATGCCGGCGATCTGCTGCCCCTGCCGGGTTTCGGTGACGGCAGCGCCGATGGCGATCATCAGGCCGGAGATCAGCGCCAGGGAGGGCAGGAAGTACAGAAAGCCGACTCCTACCATGTTCCATGGGACGGTGATTTGGGGGAAATTGGCGATGAACAGCGGCGCGACCAGCAGGCCAATGACGACGGTCACTCCCCACAGTCCCAGCTGCGTGAGCACGACGCCGAGCAATCCCAGTGCCTTGCCGCCCATGAGCTGTTCGGGTGAGAGGGTCGTCATCAGCACTTCGATCGTGCGATTTTCCTTCTCGTCGGTGACGGCCTGCAGCATGTAGCCGCCGACGCTCATCACGCTGAAGAAGAAGAGGAAAGCGCCGACGATGGGGAAGAGCGCGCTGACGAAATCGGTGTCGCTGAGCTGGCGCTTGCCATCGGGCGTGCGTAACGAGAGATGGGCGCCCTCGTAGAGCCGGCGCGCCTCCGCCTCTGGCAACTGCTGCACGAGGTTGGCGTGCATGAAATCCCAGAAATCGCTGCGCGCCCGGTCGCTGAGGGCCTTGTCGAGGATGACGCATTCGGCGGCCGGCGTGCTCAGGTAATCCGCCGGGATCACGTAATATCCCTGGATCTCGCCGGCTTCCAGCGCTGCCCGCGCGGCGTCCTCGTCGCGATAGGGGCGGATTTCCACTGTGGACGCCGGGTCCTGTCCGAGCGCCTCCCGCGCCTCGGGCCGCAGAATGCCGGCGTGATCTACGTACCCTACGGGGCGCGCGTCCTCGCCAAAGATTGTGATCAGGACGATGACGACCATCAACACGATGAAGAGCAGGGGAACGGCCAACGTGGAGATGAGGAAGGATTTCTTCCCGGCGATCCGCCGGTATTCCTGTTTGGCGACCAGCCAGAGCTTTGCCATGGCGTCTACTCCTCTCCCGGCGCGGCGCCGCCTCTGACGACGGTGACGAAGATGTCTTCCAGCGAGGGTTCGGCGATCTCGAAACGCTCGAGTTTGATGTCGTCGCGCAGGGCGAGGGCGCGGAGCACTTCCTGCGGGCTGACGCCGACTGCCAGGGCCAGATGCCAGGCGCCGTTTTGCTGGCGCGCTTCCAGCACCCCCGGCAGGCCGGTGAAGTCGCCCTGGCCGCTGAGCATCACGGCGTTGCCGGCGAACTGCCGCCGAATCTGATCTACCTCGCCGTAGAGCACCGCCTCGCCGTTGTTGATGAGGACGATGCGGCTGCACAGAGCCTCCACCTGGTGCATCTGGTGCGTGGACATGATGATGGCTTTCCCGGCCCGGCGTTGCTCCTCGATGATCTCCTTGACCAGCCGCGTATTCACGGGATCGAGGCCGGCGAAGGGCTCGTCCACGATGATGAGATCGGGATCGTGGAGCAGGGTGGCGATGATCTGCGCCTTTTGCTGCATCCCCTTGCTCAGTTCCTGGATTTTCTTTTGGCGGTGGTCGTACAGATCGAAGCGCTTGAGCCAGTCTCCCAGCCGTTGTCGGGCGGAGGCCTCATCCAGCCCCTTGAGGGTGGCCAGGTAGATCAGCGTGGGTTCGAGTTTGAGGTCTTTGTACAGGCCGCGCTCTTCCGGCAGATAGCCAATGCGGTGTTTCGTGGCTTCGGTCATGCCGTTGCCGAAGAGCGTCACCTCGCCGCCGTCGGGGCGGAAGATGTCGAGCATGACGCGAATGGTGGTGGTCTTGCCCGCGCCGTTGGGGCCGAGAAGGCCGAAAATCTCGCCGGGGTAGACCTCGAAGCTCACGTCTTTCACGGCCTTGACCGGGCCGAAAGACTTACTCACATGTGAAATGGTGACGGTTGGATTCATGGTACTCCTTCAAAAATGGCCCCGAATGAACACGAATTTCACGAATCAGATTAGAAATTCCTTGCCCCCGGGGCTGCTACGTCCTCAAACAACGCGCTTCAGCGCAGCTGGCTAGCGGCTTTTGTCCCTGTATTCAAATACCCAGGTGATTATACTATATCGCCAACGCGACACAAAGGAAACTATCCGTGGGCGGATTTGTAGCTGGCCGAAAGTCCAATCTTCGCCTGGACTTTCGGCAGAAGCCTGGCACGGTGAGGGGCAGGGCTTCTCGCTACAAAGACTGCAAGCGTCGTGAGGGCTTGTAGCAGCGCACCTCCCCGGCAGCCTCAGAGTCGCGGCCTGCCGGGGAGGTGACGTGTGGGATTAGTTTCCGCGCAACACCAGCGGGAGGTAAATCTTTATGAAATCATAGGTCGGCGTCTTCACCTCATTCGAATAGAACGCGCAGGTGAGCGGCGGAGCAGAGTCGTATGGGTGTAGACATGCTTGATTGATGATGGGCGGGTGGAATTCCTGTGTCCCGGTGATGTTCACCTGCACCCTGTAGGTGATCTGGTGAATTTGCGTCGGCGTGATGGGTATGCTGCCGACGATGGCATTGAGGGCCGGATCGTAGGTGATACCGGGCGGCGCCAGTAACGAATGGCTGATGTAGGTCGTGTGTGTAGGAATGAGGTCATAGACTGAGCGCGGCCCGCCGGCATTGGGGAAAATGAGCGAGAGGGTGTAGGTGAGGACGTCTCCATATTGGGCAATATCTTCGGGCGATACTTCCTTATACAGGTTGTAAGCGACGAAGTCCTGCGAATAGGCTTGTTGGCGCGGCAAAGTGGCGGTGTGGGTCGCGGGTTTCCAGATATAGCCAGGACTTGTGGGTCTCAGGGTAAAGGTCCCGGCGGGCAAATTCTCCAACACATAGTAGTTTTGAGCCGTGACGATCTCTGAATAAGTTGCGCTCTGTACGGCGATGTTCACAGATTCGTATAAAGGGACGCCGTTTTGATCCAGCAGCCAGCCATACAGGATGTTGGGATCGGGGGCGACCTCGAAAATCAACAGCCCCTGATCACCTCCCCCAACGTAGACAAACGACCCCTCAGCAAGCACATCCAGGGGTTTGATGGCTCGGAATGTCGGATTGTCCATGACCGGCCGGGGATGGGCGGGGTTGGAAATGTCCATGATTCTCAAGCCGGTGCTGGGGTCGGCGATGAAAGCGTAATTCCCGGCGACGGCGAGGGCGCCTGTCTGGTACCAGGCGTTGTTCTTGACGTAGGAGCCGAGCACGGTGGGGGCCTGGGGAGCGGTGATATCGAGAATCCAAAGCCCGGTATAGTTTCCCCAACTGCCGGTGGCGATGTAGGCGCGGTTGCCGACGATTTGTACCCGTTGCGGAGCAGTGATGCCGAACGTGTTCGGGATCTCGACGGGATGGTCAGGATCTGCGACGTTGATGACTTTGAAACCCGGCTGGCAGAGATAGACGACATTGTCGGTGGCCGCCAGGGCGATGGGGTAGCCGCTGGTTGTAGTATAGACGCCGCGTACCTGCGGCGTGGCAGGGTTGGAGACGTCAACTATTCGCAATCGTCCCTTGTCTGGAGAGGCTGCTTCGGCTATGTAGAGGAAATTGCCGTGATGTGCCAGCGCTTGGGGATAACCTGACAGCGGGATTTGCTTCACAATTGTTGGCGCAATTGGAT
>JAAZNO010000534.1 GCA_012798275.1 Chloroflexota bacterium | reverse complement strand
TGGGCGGCTGATAGAACACGCCAGTCTCAGTATACCTGGGATGTCAGACAAGACTGTAGTGCTGATAATACTATTATTTGCGTGAAGCTTTACGTCTGCCCGCGGGGGACGGGCAACGTGTGCCAGGAGCGCGGACTCAGAGGCCAGGGACGCCGTCAATGGAGCCGGTGAGGAGCAGCCGCACGCTGCCCATGCCAAGGATGATGACGCTGGTGAACACGCCGCCCCACACGAACGGCAGCCAGGCCTCGCGCCAGCTGCTGTACGTCTGTTCGCGTCGCAGCGCCATGACCCAGACCATCGCTCCCAGGCAGGTCAGCATGGCGATCACCCCCGCTGTGCTGTAGAGCGCGATGGGGTAGAGCAGCCATGGCTCCAGCGTGTAGAACACCGCCGCCTGGAGCAGGGCCAGCGCCAACAGCGGTGCCACCTGCCGCCAATGGGGAAGCGGCGCTTCTGGCAGGGCGTCGCGCCAGAACACCTGATTGAGCGCCGAGACCAGGACGAGGCTCATGCCCAGGCCCATGAAGGTGCCGGTGAATAGCCGGATCCACGGTTGGGGCGCATAGCCGAGGATCCCCGCTTCCCGTCCCAGGAACAGCGTGGTGTACGAATTGAACCCATCGAGGCCCCAGGCGGCGGCAAAAACGCCCACCAGCAGCCATTGCCACAGCGGAGGGAACAACTGCGTGCGGCGTCGGCGCAGCACGCCCCATTGGAACAACAGGCCGGTCAGCGCGCCAGCGAAAGTGCCCGTACACCGCTGACACAGCGGGAGCTGGCGCCCCGCGATGAAAAAACTGTGGCCCGGCAGGCGATGGCAGACCGCCGCCGCGATGTAATCCGCCTTGCGCAGCAGCGCGGGCGGCGTGAAGAAAATGAAGGCGAGGAGCGCCGCCAGGACGAGGGACACCCCCAGCCACATCCAGAATCGCGGCAACGGTTTTCCATTCACCAGTTCGTCTCCTCCGTTTCTGTGTTCACCGGCTTCGCAGGGGCCGGGGAAGATGCTCCTGCTGGTTGACGTAGCGCAACAGCCAGAAATCGCCCGTCCAGCGCAAGCTGTGGAGCGCCGTGTTGGGAGTCCAGATGCGCATGGTGGCGGAATCCAGCAACAGCCGCAACAGCGTGCCGAGGGTGCCGCCGTGTGCCACTACCAGCACGGCCTCTTCTGCGGCAGGTGTCGCGCCGATCACCCGTTCAAGCGCGCCCTGCACCCGTTCGCGGAACGCCGTGTAGGCGGGGTGCGGGGGCGCCGCGGCCATCGTGCGCCACATGTCTACCGGTGAGGGCGGATCGCCGGCATCCCAGCTCTCGAATTCGCGCAGGTCGTTGTCGAAGGTCACCGGCGCGTCCAGATAGTGCGCGACGATCTCGGCGGTCTGTTGGGCGCGCAACAGCGGGCTGGCGCTGATGCGCGCGGGGGACTCGTACCTGGCGAGGTAAACGCCCAGACGATGCGCCTGCGCCACTCCCAGGGGGCTTAAGGGCGCATCGAGTCCGGCCACTTCGCCCAGCGTCTGCCAGAGCGATTGTCCATGGCGGGTGAGTAGCAGTTTCATTGGGGCGAATTATAATAGGCAAACGGCGGAATGACAAATAGCCAGGGAGCCTGGGCCATCCTCTGAGGTTTGAAAGGACAAACATATGACCCTCATCGAGCGCATCGTGCACGAAGTAGCGCCTGTGGCGGCGGAAGCCACGCCGGTAGAAGTGCTTGTCGGCGCTTACTGGACGCTGACGACGATCTCACATCGCGGGACGCTCTACGCCGGGCTGGCCTCGACGCTCGGCGGCGGCGATGAACATCATCACGGCGGCGGACATCCGCTGCGGCAGGCCGGACATCTGCTGGAGCTCCCCGTGACCGCGCTGGCGGATCTGGCGCGGTCGGCGAACCTGCTGGAAGCGAGCGTGGGCATGGCGACCCTCAACGCGCTGCTCGCGGTGACTCCCCAACCGGCGGTGGCCCTCAACGCGGAGGAGATCATCGCGGAACGCGGCGCCGGGAAACGGGTCGCGATCGTGGGACATTTCCCGTTCACCGAGCGCATCCGCCAGCTCGCGGCGACGCTGTGGGTCCTGGAGCTCCGCCCCCGCGCCGGGGATGAGCCGGCGGAGCGTGCGCCCGAGCGGTTGCCGCAAGCGGACGTTGTGGCGCTCACCGGCACGTCCTTGCTCAACGGCACCTTCGAGACGTTGCTGTCATACTGCCGGCCTGAGGCTTACGTGCTGGTGTTGGGGGCGACGACACCGCTCTCGAAAGCGCTTTTGGAGGGGGGAGTGGCGGCTGTCTCCGGCACGCGGGTGGTGGATGTTGCTGCTGCGCGCGTCGGCGTCATGCAGGGGGCCACTTTCCGGCAGATCGAGGGGAAATTGCCGGTGACGCTGTTCCGTGAAAGATAAGAGCGGCGGCGTGCGCCCGCTCACACAAAGGGCACGAAGGCGACGCCGCCGAGATCCTCGCGGTGCAATTCCCCGCCCCGTTTCGTGAGCTTCCACAAAATCTGATAGCCACCGCGCGGCCCAACGGGGATGACCAACCGTCCGCCCTCGGCGAGCTGCTCCGGCAGCGCCGGCGGGATTTGGGTCGGCGCCGCCGTGACGACGATGCCGGCGTAGGGCGCGTGTTCCGCCCAGCCCGCATTGCCGTCTCCCAGGCGGCATTGTACGGTGTTGTAACCCAGCTCTGCGAGCAGCGCGCGCGCTGCCTCGTACAGCGCCGGCACAATTTCCACCGTGTAGACCTCCATCCCCATCTCGGCGAGGATCGCCGCCTGGTAGCCGGAACCGGTGCCCGCTTCGAGCACCCTGTCGCCGGGATGGAGCTCCAGCGCTTCGGTCATCAGCGCCACGATGTAGGGTTGGGAGATCGTCTGCCCCTGGCCGATGGGGAGGGGATAATCCTCATACGCCTCTGCGCGGAGATGCTCCGGCACGAAGCGGTGACGCGGCACGCGCCGCATGGCTTCGAGCACGGCGGCGTCGTGTACGCCCCGCTGCTGGATGAGCGTGATCATGCGCGAGACGGCTTGTTCTTCCATTTCCATAGCCGTGTTCCATAGCCGTGTTCCATGGCCGTGAGCCCGTACAGGTCGCGGGGGATGTCTTCCGTGAGCGCTGCCCGCGGAAGACATCCCCATGAGAGTCCTCGACGTCAGACCCGGCGCCGCCGCCAGAGCAGCGTCACGCCCAGGCCCAGCGCCGCGGCCATGGCGAGACCCACCGGCAGAGATCCCCGCGCGGTCGTCCGATGGACGGTCACCACGGAGGGCGGGCCGAAGGTGAAGGAGAAGTCCTGTTGCATCGCGCCATCGCCGTAGGCAAAGCCGCTCTTTATCATCCGCACCCGGTACGAACCGCTGGTGGGCAGATCCGCATCCGGATCGAAGAGCAGCAGCGTGCCGGTGATTATCCCATCGCCGAAATCGGGATCGGTGTACGGCTCCGTGAAGGTGCTGAAGCTGAAGGTGCCCGGCAGCGGCGCGCGCGCCAGCTGCTCCAGGAGGAAGGTCCCCGTCGTGATCAGGGAAGTGTTCAGCTCCCGGTTGAAGGTGACGCTGATGGGATGCGTGGGCTCCCAGTCGGTCGCGCCGTTTGTGGGATAGGTCGCCATGGGCAACACATCGCGCCAGTTGTGGACGGTGTTCGTCACCGTCATCACCCCGGTCGTCCCGTAGTCGGTGGTCAGCGAGCGGTTGTTCGTCCCCACCAGCGTGCCCCAGTTTTCCACCACATCCCATGTGCCGCGGGTGTACTTGTATTCGAGTTGCAGCCCCTCATCGGTGGTGACGTCGTAGCGCCAGGTGTGCGCGCCGATTTTGGTCAGCGGCTGGGCGCTGGGATTCCAGGAGGCACCGAAGACGGCGGCATTGTTGCCCGCGATGTAGACGGTGTCGGTCGCCGGGGTAAAAGCCGGCACGTCCACGAGGAAGCGCAGCTCCACCACCCGTGGCAACGGCGTCGCCGAGACGGGGTTTGAGAAGGTGGAGCGGTTGAAGGCGGTGTCGAGGGCCTGCACGGTGTAGGTGTAGGTCTGCCCCGTGGTGACGTCGGTGTCCACGTAGGTCACCGCCGGCGCCAGCACCCGCGCCAGCCATGCCGGCGTCCCGCCCGCCTCTTCGCGGTAGAGGTCGTAGGCGTAGAGGTCGGCGTCCGCGACGGGATCCCACTCCAGGCTCACGCTCTCGGCGGACCAGGTGGTGACGCGCAGGTTCAGCGGCGTCGCCGGCGGCGTGGTATCCGCAGCGGGATTGACCGTCAGCGCGCCGGCTTGCACGGGATCGTAGCCGTTGCCGATGCCGTCAAGATCGGCGTAGATCCAGTCCCGCCCCCCGGTGGTGCTGTAGCGGTAAGCGTAGTCGTATTCGCCCACGAATTCCGGCAGCAGCTGCCCCTTGAACTCGTCGTTGTTGCCCGACTGCGCATTGAAGACGGCGTCCATCCAGCTCCAGGCGGGGTTGCTGGCGGGGTCGGAGCCGTTCGGCCCGAAGCCTACCTGCGCCCAGAGGCCCGGCGTCGCGCCGGGGGCGCTCGTCACGCCATCAATCCACACCTGCCCGTAGATGTTCTCTGTGGGCGTAATGCCCAGGGTGTGCACGATGCTCGAAGGCCATTGCAGATTGGCCCAACCGATGGTGTAGTGCGGCATGCCGCTGGCTTCGTTGGAGGTGTCACTGGTGAGGAGG
>JAAZNO010000533.1 GCA_012798275.1 Chloroflexota bacterium | reverse complement strand
TGCCGACGGGCGGATTCGCCTGACACCGGAGATGCTGGATGCCTACCACGTCATGGTGGGGCAGAAGTTGATGGTCGTCAAAAGCACAACCATCGTCATGAGCTGCACGCCGGTCGAAATCTGGGAGCGTAAGTTTGCGCAACGTGGCATGACCATCGAAATTGAAAATATCCACAATCTGGATGTGACCTGATGAAACAACTCGTCATTCTGAGCGGCAAGGGTGGGACAGGCAAGACGACGGTGGCGGCGGCACTGGCACATTTGGCTGCGCAAACACATTCGGTGGTCCTTGCCGATGCTGATGTGGATGCGGCGAATCTGGGACTGGTGCTGGCGCCGGTCACGCAGGAGATGCATGACTTCACCGGCGGCAAAGTCGCGGAGATTGACCCGGCAGTGTGCAGCGCGTGTGGACGCTGTGCCGAGGTCTGTCGTTTTGACGCGGTGCGGGCGGGCACAGTTACCACTGTAGATCCGCTGGCTTGCGAGGGTTGCGCCGCTTGTTATTACGAATGCCCGGTAGAAGCCATTACGATGACGCCTCAACGTGCCGGGCAATGGTTCGTCGCTGACACACGTTACGGTCCACTCTATCACGCGCATCTCTTCGCCGGGCAGGAGAACTCCGGCAAGCTCGTCACGCTGGTCAAACAGATGGCGCGACTGCGCACATTAGACGACCAGGCCGAGCTGTTGCTGGTGGATGGCCCGCCGGGAATTGGCTGTCCGGTCATTGCTGCATTGGCGGGGGCGGATTTGGTCCTCATTGTAACTGAACCGACGATCTCCGGCGCGCATGATTTGGTGCGGATTTTGGGCGTTGCCGCGCACTTCCAGGCGCGGGCGGCAGTGCTACTCAATAAGACTGATCTTAACCCTGCGCAGGCGGAGACCATTGCGGCGACGTGCGCGGAGCGTGACATTCCACTGGTAGGCACTCTTCCCTACGACCCGGCGGTGACGGAAAGCATGGTGCGCGGAGAACCGGTCACGATGGGAGATGGGGCGGTCGCGGCGGCACTGCGGGAGGTGTGGGCTGTGTTGCAGGCGCATCTCCAGAATGGTTAAGCGGAAAGAGGGGAGCAACTTATGGAATTCTTTCCTAACCTGGAATGGGGCTGGCTGAACGGCTGGCTCTTGCTGGGGCTGCTGTGTTTGACCGAGGGCGTCTGTTTCCTGCTCTTCCCCAAAGCGGTGGCCAAACGGCTTTTCGACCGCTCCGGTTGGAGCGAGAAGCAAGTCGTCTTCACGGTAATCGGGAAACTGGTCGCGTTGGTTTGCCTGACCTTGCTCATTTTCACGCCGCTGAAATTGGGGGCGCCGGTCTTCTTCATCGGTGCTGGCGTGACCGTCCTGGGGCTAAGCAGTTTGCTGGCAGCTTTGCTCAACTTCAAAGACACGCCGCTGGATCAGCCCGTGAGCCGGGGTATGTATGTATCGCATTTCGCGCCATCCCCAAATCGTGACGTCTTCTGTGGTCCTGTTAGGGACGTGCATCGCCATTGGCTCCTGGGCGGCGTTTCTTGCCCTGGGCATCGCCAGATTCTTTAGCCACCTGGGAATTCTGGCTGAAGAAGAAATCTGCTTGCAACACTATGGCGATGCCTACCGGGCTTATATGCAGCGCACGCCCCGATATTTGGTGTTCTTTTAGCGTGGAGGCAAGCTGTGCAGATATTCCCTGAACTCACACTCGAATTGTGGGGCGGTTGGATTTTTCTGTTGCTTTTCATCGTGGTCTTTGGTAGCGTAGTCAGATCGTTTCCCAAAGATGTGATTGCGCGCCTGTATGACGCCTCCCACTGGACGCCCGCGCAGCGTAATTTCACACGGATTGGCAAGGTGCTCTCGCTGGCGGTTTTTGTCCTGGTTGCTCTGACACCACTCGACAGTACCACGGTTGTCTTCTGGGTAGGCAGCGCGCTGTTTTTCGTGGGGTTGGGCGGCCTGGTGGTCGCTCTGTTCAACTTTCGACATACTCCTGCCGGTGAACCGGCCAGGCAGGGACTATATCGCGTCTCGCGTAACCCACAATGGGTGATGTTGGTGCTGATGTCCCTGGGAACGTGCCTTGCCGCCGGTTCGTGGACAGTACTGGGGTTGATGCTGTTGGCGGTCATCTGCTATCACTTTCGTATCCTGGCGGAGGAGCGCGCCTGCCTGGTACAATATGGGGAGGCGTATCGCGCATACATGCAGCAGATTCCACGTTATTTCCTATTTTTTGGCGTCGCTTCAATGGGCGCGCATCATCCTAATTTCAAGTAGAGGAGCAAATCATGGGTAAGATTACGACGACTTATAAAGGTGGTATGTTGTTCGAGACACAGATGGGCAAGCACACGATCACGATTGACGTTCCTGCCAGCATGGGCGGCAGCGACCGGGGTCCAACGCCGCCGGAGTTCTTCGTGGCTTCGCTGGGGAGTTGTGTCGGTGCTTTCGTGGCGCAATATTGCGAGAACAACGGCATTGACACCACGGATATGACCGTAGACGTGACCTTCGACAAAGCTGATGACCCCACCCGGTTAATCAACCTCCAGGCTACCATCAATCTGCCGCACGGCGATTGCGCCAAACGCGTTAAAGCCATTGAGCGCGTCGCCGAGCATTGCCCGGTGCATGCCACCATCAAGACCATGGAGGGGCTAGCGTTGAAAATTCGTGGGATGGAGCAGTGTGATTTGATGCCTGAGGGCTGAGGCTGTTTATATGGAAGAAGAACGCCAGCTGCTCGAAATCCACGGGCAGGATTATGCCGCCTACCAACAGCGCACGGGGATGTTTCTCCCCAAACTGCGCGGTTAATGCGCACTTACCTGGATTGTTATCCCGGTTTCCTGCGGCAGGCTGCGCAAGCAGCGCGGCAGGTAGGGTGATGGCACGGCAGAGCCAGACGGCATAAGCCAGGATTATTCAAAAGTCACGGGGCAGGTATTTGACCTGCCCCGTGTGCATTTTGCGCCACTACTGCGTCGGGCGTCTATCACAGCACAGTGACTACCGCAACGCTTTATTGCTTCAAAATCGCATCCAAGACCTGTTCTTTGGTCAACTTCTTGGTGCAGAAAAACCAATCGTGGCAGGTCAGATCCTGGTTCTCCATGCGCTCTTTGGCCACACCACAGGAACCAGCGGTTGGCACAATCACATCATCACCGGGTCGCCAGTCCGCCGGGGTAGCGATGTCAAAAGCGTCGACGGTCTGAAGCGCAATGACGACACGGTAAAGCTCATCGAAGTTCCGTCCCATACTGAGCGGGTAGTAGAGGATGGTGCGGATAATCCCCTTGGGGTCAATCACGAAGACCGCCCGCACGGCTTTGGTGGAACTCTCCCCTGGCTGAATCATGCCATACTTTTTGGCGACTTCCATCGTGATGTCTTCAATTAAGGGGAAACGGACTTCCACATCCTTCATTCCCTTATATTGGATTTTCTCTTTGATGGTGCGTAGCCAGGCGATGTGGCTGTACAAACCGTCCACCGACAGCCCTACCAGTTGGCAGTTGGCTTGCGCGAATTGCCCTTCCATCGAGGCAAACGTCATAAATTCCGAGGTGCAGACCGGGGTGAAATCAGCCGGATGGCTGAAGAGGATTACCCAACTCCCGGCATATTGCTCTGGGAAGTTGATCTCCCCCTGGGTTGTCACCGCCTTGAAGGCGGGGGCGGGATCGCCAATACGCGGCATTGCGAAACTTTGCTCTTCCATACTAAACCCTCCTATTTTGATGTGCGCCGGGATTATAAAACCAGTGAGGGCTGGCGCTACGCCACACTCTGGTACAGCTTCTACGATTGGTGTGCCGGCAGCCTAATTGTAGGCGTCGCGCGTCTCTTGATCCGCCATGATCAGCGCAAGGAGCTGCTCCCATGCCGGAGCCTCCCAGGTCCCCAAGCGCGTGTGCAGCTCCAGGTATTTTGTGGGGATGGGGTGCGTGCCGACCACGACTTGCACACCGTAGCGCGCTTCAAGGAAAGCCTTGAAGGTGTGAATGCGCGGACAGGGTGGATACCCCACCACCAGCCCCGTCGCCAGATGGATGACCTGCGCGCCGTTCTTGACCATTTCCTCGCCGGTATATTCGACATTGCCTCCCGGACAGCCATCGCAGGAGGTGTAGCCCACCAGTTCCACCTCTTTGCCAGCATAGATGCTGAACGCCCCCTCGCGGTTACGCAACGCTCGCAGGCACTTGCCCCCCGCGCAGCGCCGGTACCGGTCACAGATGATGATGCCAAGCTTCATACATTCATTCACTCGTGGTGCTCCTTTATCAGGCTAATTGCTCCGCGCCGGCGAAGACCTGCTCCACCCGCACGGCGGCAACGGCGTGACCAGGCAACCGGGTGGGATTCCACCGCTGCATATCCTCGAAGAGCGGTC
Organism: Chloroflexota bacterium; assembly: GCA_012798275.1. Lineage (GTDB taxonomy): Bacteria > Chloroflexota > Anaerolineae > B4-G1 > SLSP01 > JAAZNO01. The sequence continues at coordinate 5,321 of JAAZNO010000533.1, read as the reverse complement.
CTTCCGTGACATATTCGACATGACCCTTAATCTGATAGGCTTTATCCTTTTTGGTGATGAACAGGAGCGCTGCCAGGCTACCTGCCAGGATGTTGGCGCGGGTTTTGTGGAAGAAGTTATCGGCTACGAGCAGGGTATCTTCACTGAATTTGCTGACGCAAGTAGCATAGATGGCGTTAGGCATTCCGGCGTTATCCACCGTGACCAACACCACCGGACCTTCGCGTTCCTCCCAGGCTTGACTGACGGTTTCGGGCAACACGGTCATTGGAATTCTCCTTATAGTTAATGATCGGCGCAGTGCTTCGCAGCGCCGCCAGCGCCGGGCGGGCACGCGGCGCGACGAGCCAAAACAGCGCGGTCATCACAATTGCTGAGGTGAGGCACCAGGCACACGTCGCGCCGATAACGAACGGCTCAAGAAAAGTCAGGTAGATGGAAAACGCGATCCCGAAGCAGGTCATCCCAACCAGCGCCAGTTGCGCGAGCTCAGCCCACGGGCGGCGCGCCCAATGCGCCACAGCCCAAGCCGCGCCAATGGCGACGTAGCCTAGTACACCCAACACAGCAATCGGTAAGAAACCAAAAAGCAGGGCAAACTCGCTTTGTTGTACCGCGTTGCAATCTCCCACCGGACCGCAGACGGCAGCGACCTGTTGTGTCTCCACGTAGGCCAGGTAGCCCGCTACCATCAACCCGAGTACAACCAACGGCGGGATAATAGCCCACTGCCAGCGCCTAACTTCCGCAACGGGTGTACGGGTTAGCGCCCAGCCTTGATAGAGGACACTCGCGAGCATCCCCAGCAATACCAGCACCGATAGTCCATTGCCCAATGGGTCGCGGATGAAGCGGTCACGCCAGGTCTCTTTGACGACACCTGGGATAGCAGGAGCGGGAACTGGCATGGCGGTGGGAGCGTTAACCGTTGCCTCGGTCGCCGCCTGCGTGGGGGCGGGGGTGGCTTCTGGCGTAGCCGTCGTCGTAGGCGCGCTCGCCGCCAACGCTTCCAGCAAGCCCGGAATAGCGGGCCAGTCCAGACCGCCCTGTGCCAGATAGGTCTCAATCAGTCCCGGTAGTTCGGTGGGGATTTCACCTGACCCTACCAGCACCGTCTCGCCGATGACGAGCGTCGGCACGCCCCGACGCTCTGGTGGAATGGCGAAGGCTTCGATAGTAGCTTGATACAACGCTTGACCGCCCGAATCAGCTACATTGACGCCGACAATCTCGAATTGCTCGCCGTATTGCTTCAACAGCGGCGGCAAGACGTTCTCGATGACGTGATGGCAGTGTCCACATGAAGGCGAATAGAACATGACCGCGTGAACCACCGGACCCTCGGCAGCAGCATTTACGGTGAGCGCGCCGCTGGCTAGCAACAACCAACTCAGCCACAAAGCAACCCAACTGCGCAACACTTTGTCACACATAGTGCTCCCGCTCAGGCTGCCAGACGCTCAAGGATGGCATCAAGTATAGGGGCAAAATCCGCGCTCTGATAGGTTTCAATCTGCCCTGCGTCACCTGCCTGCGCCAGGCTCTGTTCCAGCCCCAGCGCTCCCAAGAACGGTGCACCGAACTCGGCGGCCAACGTGTCGGCGTGACTGATGCCAAACAGATCAAACCGCTCACCGCAATGTGGGCAGCGAGCATAGCTCATATTCTCCACCACCCCCAGAACCGGCTTGTTAACCTGGCGGGTCATGTTGGCGGCTTTACGCACAATCATATCAGCCAGGTCTTGGGGTGTGGTGACAAGGACCACCCCTGTAATCGGCAAATCCCGCAGCACGGTCAGCGCCGCATCCGATGTGCCCGGCGGCATGTCTATGATCAGAGCATCCAGCGGTCCCCAGATTACATCATTCCAGAACTGTTGGATCATCTTGGAGATGAGTGGGCCGCGCCAGATGACGGCGTCGTCTTCCCGCTCCAGCAGCAGATTGACTGAGATTATCTTGATACCGCCGTGGGTCATGACTGGGAGGATTCCCCCTGTGCCATCCTGGAGCGGCGGTTGGTGGATGCCGAAAAGTTTGGGGATGCTAGCCCCGGTGACGTCGGCATCGAGCAGACCCACTTGCCAGCCGGTGCGACGCAAGCCCGCTGCCAGCAGCGCAGCAGTGATGGATTTCCCCACGCCGCCTTTACCGCTCATCACAGCCAGAATGTGTTTAATCTGAGGGTGCGACGAATTTGTTGTGGTCTCAGTGTTCATGTTTTTGGAAACCTCGTAAATAAAACGTATGTTGATTGTAGGTAACGGCGACCAACTCCCCGCGCGCCACCAGTCCCTGCACGATTTCCCACGTTGCTCCGCAGCGCGCCAGCACTTCTGCCACGGCATCCGCGCGCAGCGGATGGACGGCAGTAATGCTGAGCAGATCTGCAGCGGCGTCACCTGTAGCGGCAAAAGTGTTGCCCTCGTAGCCACTGAGCAGTTCCACGCGAGGCAGCGCTGCCGCAAAGCACTGATAGGCTTGATTGAGCGTCGCCTCGTCCGGCGGCTGCACCCAGGGTTCGGCGGGCGGGCGCGTGGGGATGCTGAGATAGGCGACTGCAGGACGCAGCTCGGCGATGACCGCTGCTGTTGCTGCGAGCGCTTCTGGGGAGTCGTTCACGCTTGCTACCAACATGGTTTCCGTGACTAGCGTGCCGGTAAAGACGCGAGCAAAAGTGTGCGCACCGGCAAGAATATCTGTCAGACGTAGCCGCCCGTGGGGGCGATCTATCCGCCGCCAGATAGTTTCATCCGCCGCATCCATCTTGAGCGAGACCCAATCAGCCAACTGCAGTGCGGCGCGAACTTCTGGATCACCGAGCAGCGAAGCATTGGTAATCACCGCCAGCGGGATGCCCAGCGGCTTAAGCGCCAATAGTATCGCGCCCAGGTTTATATCCAGTGTTGGCTCACCGTCTGGCACAAAAGTCAGGTAATCGAGCGACTCACCTGCCGCTACCGTCGCCGTGACTTTAGCTTGCACTGCCGCGACCACCGCCTCCGGCGGATAGAATACCTGGCGCGACCTTTGCAGACGTGGCGTGCGTCCCAGCTGACAATAGATGCAGGCGTAAGAACAGGTCTTGGGCGGGACGTGATTGATACCCAGGCTACGACCCAACCGCCGTGAGGGTACGGGACCGAAGGTCAGCGCGGGTGGCGTTTCAGTCATAGTAACTCGGCACCGCCGACCTGGGTAGCCAGTTGAGGTCGGCGGCGCGAAATTAGGCGCTCACTTGCGCTCGAGATCGGTTAGACGTTGTTGTACGGCGTTGAGCTGCGTCTGTAACTGCTCAGCTTGCTCTTTGAGCTGCGTAGCTTCGTCCATTGGATTTGCTGCAGTGCTGCCCCAACGCATCCAGCGGGGTAAGCCTGTGGCGCGCGCCCAATGCCGCCAACCGCGTCCGCGACTAAAGCCGCCAAAGAAGTGCGGTTGCTCTGTCCCGGTGCAGTCACCCATGCCACGCCCGGTGCGCTGACCAAGGCCCTGCGGTCCAGTCTGATCTCCACCTGGCATATCTCACCTCCTGAGAATGCTAAATCACAGTTGCTGCTATCGTATGCGGCGTCCGCGTCCCCCGGTCCTGCTGCCGTGGCCCAACCACCGGAAAGGATTGAGACGACGCAACCGGCAAAAGCCGCCAATAAGTGCTCCCTGAAGTCCTGCGTAACCATACGGACGCCCAGACTTGGGAAAAACAATGGCGCAGTTGCCCGCGCCGCGCCCGGTAAACGGACCTACTCCTCGGGGACCGGTGCCATCTCGCCCTGGCATGGCCTAGCCTCCTTTCAACATTTGGTTGGGTTGATTTGACTTCATTCTACTCCTCTATTGTAAAATTGTCAATAGGTAAATTGACAAGGCATTCATAGCAGTTCAGCGGGCTTCTGCGCGCCCGGTAAAGCTCACTGTGAGATGTGATTGCGCCATCAGCGGGTTGCGGTGGCAACCCGGTTGCTGTGCAACCTTGGGACGAATGCCTTGCTCTCACTTCAAAGGCGCTGTGCGTGGCGTAGTGCGATTTTGGTCAGCGACCTGCTACGAAAGCCCACTCAAACACGCTAGCGTATATGAACCAGGAATTTGCCATGGGTGTAATCACGCTTATCTTTGGCCCTTGACATACTGGGGGAAATGTGACATATTGGGCCTCTACAACATACCCAGGAGGCTCAATGGAAACCGAGTCCCAGTCCCCCGATCCCATTAGCGCCGATGCGACTACCGCGCCCACGGTGGCGGAGGTCCAGGCCGGTATTACCCAGGCGGTGACGGCGCTGGTCGCGTGCGTTCTACGAGTTCGAGACCCAGTTGGTGCCCCAGGTGCTGGCCCTGGGCCGGCTGTTCGTCCAGTTGTTCCTCTGTCAGCGGGAGGCGCAGTTCCAGACGGCCCACCCGCAGCCCGAGCCGGGGTATCAGCGCCAAGGCCCGATCCCCCGGCAGATCGGGACGCTGTTGGGCAAAGTGCGCTACTGGCGCACCTGCTTCTTCCAGCCTGGGGGTGGGTACTACCTCCTGGATGTGGCGTTGGGACTGACCAGTGATGGCTTCAGCATGGCCCTGCGCAGTTGCGCGACGCGGGTGGCCACCAAGGTCAGCTATGCCCAGGCGGTTTTGCTCTTGACCTTGTTCCTGCACTGGTCGCCGGCCCAGGGCAGCATCGAAAGCATGGTCCTGGGCTTGGGCTGCCATACCGGTACCTGGTTCGCCCAGGCCCCCGCGCCCGAGGGGGACGGCGAGGTGCTGGTGATCCAGCTCGACAGCAAGGCCACGCCCACGGCCACGGACGCGGAACTGGAAAAACGCCGCGGGCCGCGAGTCCCCAACCCGCATCCAGGGTCCCAACGGCACCGGGGCCGCGCCGCCCGCCAGCAGCGGGGCAGCAAGAAACGGCGCCAGAAGGGAGACAAGGCCAAGAACGGCAAGATGGCCACCATCGCGGTGCTGTATACCTTGCACCGCAGCGCCGACGGGACCCTGGAGGGGCCGCTCAACAAGAAGGTGTACGCCTCGTATGCCCCCAAGCGGCATGCGGTGGCCATTGCCCGCCGGGAAGCGGACAAACGCGGCTTTGGACCCGGCAGCGGCAAGCGCATTCAGATCGTGAGCGATGGCGACCCGGATCTGGAACGCTATATCGAGGAGTTCTTTCCTGCCGCGGCCTTTCCGGCCGTCGAGCATACCATTGATGTCTATCACGTGGTCGAATACCTCTGGGACGCGGGGGCCTGTCTGTACCGCGAGGGCAGTGCCGAACTGACGGAATGGGTGGAGGTGCAGAAGGCCGCGCTGTATGCGGGCCGGGTGGCGGAGATT
>JAAZNO010000532.1 GCA_012798275.1 Chloroflexota bacterium | reverse complement strand
GAAAGGAGACTCATGGAAAACGAATTTGCCCCCAATTTCACGTTGCTTTCTGATACCGGCGAAACGGTGAGCCTGAGCGATTTTCGCGGCAAGAAAGTCGTGCTGTATTTCTATCCCAAGGCCGACACCCCCGGTTGCACGACCCAGGCTTGCGCCGTGCGCGACGCTTACCCCGTCATCACCGAGAAGGATGCCGTCGTGATCGGCATCAGCCCGGATGACCCGGCGGCGCTGGCGAAGTTCCGCGCGAAATACGAGCTGCCCTTCATCCTGCTGTCCGACCCCGACCACAAAGTCGCCGAAGCCTATGGCGCCTGGGGCGAAAAGCAGCAGTACGGCAAGTCCCACATGGGCATTCTGCGCAGCCACTTCGCCATTGATGCGGAGGGACGCCTCATCGAGCGCGCCCTCAATGTGAAGCCGGAGAGTACCGCGGAGCTGGCCCTCAAGCTGGTCTTGCAGTAAATCGGCCGGCGTCGGCGCGCGGCGCACTCACGGCGCGGGGAATGGCAGCTCCAGCGCGGTGAAGATCTGCTGCCAGAAACCCGGTGGCGCGAACCACAAATAGACTCCCAACGCCAGGGCGCTGCAGACCAGCAACAGGAGCACGCCGATGATCCCATAGAGATACCGGGGGCGTGAAGCTGGCCGCACGGTCGTTGCCGCTTGCTCCGCGGGCGACGGGGTCATCGTCGGCGCGAGAGCTGGCGAGATCCACGTTTCTGACTCGGCGGGGTCGGCGTCACTGCTCGGCCGGGGATAGTGGATGGCTTCCACCGCCGGAATGGCCCATTGTTCCGGCGGTGTGAGGTCTCTCACGCTTTCATCCTCGATCAAACACAGGCGCACGGTCCCCGCCAACGTGAAGGCATCTCCCAACGCCAGACGCCGCACGCCGGAGATCAGGGTGCCATTGACGAAAGTCCCGTTCGTGCTGTTCAGGTCCTCCAGCAGCACTGTTCCGGAAGGCGAAATGCGCAGGCGGGCGTGATAGCGCGAGAGCCGCGGCGAATCCAGCACCAGCGTATTGTCCAGCTCGCGCCCGATGGTGAAGGTGTCGCTCGTCAGTGGCAGCACCATCCCCGCATGCGCGCCGGTCTCAATGAGCAGAGCATACCCGAAACGTCGCCTTTGCATCGTCACCCGTATCCCTTCGTGGAATAAGTATGCTGCAAGGGGAAATCTTGTCAACTGCCCTGAAGCGGCTATACTGCTGTGCATGGCTTCGTCCATCACGTCTGAGATGGGGAGGGCTGATGACCGGGATCATCGTAGATGCGCATTTGGACCTGGGGTACAACGCCGTGGCCTTGGGGCGTGATTTGCGCTTGCCGCTGGAGGAGTTGCGCGCACGGGAGCGCCAGGGGCAGGTGAAGAACACCTGCATGGTCACTTTCCCTGAATTGCGCCGGGGCAACGTGGCGATCGTTGGCGGAAGCCTCTTCGTGGAGCCAGCGCACTCCCCCTGGCTCGCTGCTGGCGAGGGCTATCACAACGCCGAGGAAGCCTATTTGCAGGCGCGGACGCAGTTGGAAACCTACCGCCGCTGGAGCGACGAAGGGGAGCTGCGCTTCTTGCGCACCCTTGCCGACCTCGATGCGACGTTGAGCGCCTGGGAGACTTCGCCGGGCGCGATAGGGCTGTTTCTGGTGCTGGAAGGCGCGGCGCCGATCCGCTCTCCCGCCGAGGTGGGGTGGTGGGCGGAACAAGGCGCGCGCGGCGTGGGCCTCACCTGGGCCGCAGGCACGCCCTATGCCGGCGGGAACGCTGCGCCCGGTCCCCTCACCGATGAGGGGCGCGCCCTGTTGCGCGAGATGGCGGCCCTCAACCTGCTGCTCGACATCAGCCATTTGTGGGAAGCGGCGGCCTACGACGCCCTCGAACGTTACCCCGGACCCGTCGCCGCTACACACGCCAACCCTCGGGCGCTGCGCGAGGGCGCGCGGCAATTGCCGGACCGCTTGATCCAGCAGCTGGCCGAACGCGACGGCGTGATCGGCGTCATCCCCTTCAACATGATGCTGTCGGAGAGTTGGCGCCGCGATGAGCCGCGCCTCCCGCTGCCTCGCGTCATCGAGGCCATCGATCACGTGTGCCAGGTGACGGGCAGCGCGCGCTACGTGGGCCTGGGGACGGACGCTGACGGCGGCATGGGGCTGGAAGCTGCCCCGCTGGGGCTGGATTCGGCGGCAGATTGGGGCAAGATTGCCGCGCTGCTGCGCGAGCGGGGCTACGCCGAAGCCGACATTGCCGCTATCTTGCATGATAACTGGCTGCGCCTGATGCGCGCGGTGCTGACGAACTTTTGAGTTGGTTGTCAACTGCGCGAAGTGTGGTATGATACTGCTGTACCCTGCTGTGTGCGTGATGCCGGTATGGGGTTTTGAGCCAACACCTTGAAAAATGGGGATCTACGTTCAGGTGTTCAAGCGGTAGCCGTCAGGCAAGGCTGAGCCACCGACGAGTTCCCACCTGCGTAAGCAGGGTCAAAACCATCGGCACACGGCACGGTGGGGGTGTCTTATCCAGCCGCTCTCTCAAGAGAGCGGCTTTTTGTTGGCGCACCTCCGCTTTGTTATGTAAAGTCATCTTGACTTTCACTTCCGGGTATGTTATGCTGTAATTATAGGGGCCATCCGTCATCGTAGGGTGGGTTAATGTGATAAAAATGTGAACAGGAGCTGGCATGTTTTGGGAACGTGTGACAGAGGATATCTATCTCTTCACCAGTGAGCGTTATGCTCTGGTCAACTGCGTGGCGGTAGTGACCGAGGAAGGCATTGTGGCGATCGACGCGCTGCCTTTCCCCGAAGAGGCGCATCAGATCGCGCAGTTCCTCGATCTTCGCGGCAGAGGGCGCTTTCATTCCCTGATTTTGACCCATTACCACATGGATCATGTCTATGGGCTGTACACTTATCCTCAGCACGTGGACCTCATCGCCCATGCGTTGTGTCGCCAGAAACTGCTGGAAGTGGGGGAGACCTCGTTGGCGCAGGCGCGGGCCAGTGATTCGCTCTTTGACGAAGTAACATTGCGGATTCCGACCATCACCTTTGAGGAGGGGGAGCTGCAATTGCTTGCCGGCGGGGTGACCATGCACCTGTTGCCGCTGCCGGGACACACGGCCGACAACATCGGCGTGTTCCTGGAAGGGGAGCGGATTCTGATCACCGGCGACTCGGTCATGGCGATCCCCATCATCGCCGACGGCGATTGGCGGCAGGCCATCGAGACGCTGCGCGCCATCAAGAAGCTGGCGCCCGAAACGATCATCCAGGGGCATGGCGAGGTGATTCTGCGCGGCGAAGTCCAGGCGGTTCTGGATCGTTACATCAACTATCTGGAATGCGTCGAGGAGCAAGCGCGCAAGATCCTCAAGCGCGGCAAACCCCGTCAGGCGATTTGGGACATCTCGCTGGAGACTTGCGGTTTGGAGCGTGTGCCCCTGGGCATTGCCAGTCACCAGCTGCATGTGGCGAACATTCTCACGATTTACGATCGTCTCTGCGCTGAACAGCAGGGCGTTCATGCGTCGCGCAGCTGAGCGCCCAAACCGGCGCTGAGCCATGACGAAATTCGTGGCTTAAACCGGGGGGAGGCGTGCACCTCGGGCGTCGCGCCGCGGGGCGAGGTCGGATTGAGGATCGTGTATGGAATTGTCCGCCTGTCTGGAACGCTATCTGAAGCACCTCGAAGTCAACAACGCCTCGCCTTACACCATCAAGAACTACGGCACCGACATCAGACAGTTCTTCGATTATTGCGCTGAGCAGGGGATCACCACGCTTGAGGCGTTGGAACGAGAAGTCGTGCGGGCCTATCTGGTGGAGTTGACCGAGATCGGCTACGCGCGCGCCAGCATCGCCCGACGGGTTTTCGAGCTGCGCGCGCTCGGCGACTACCTCCTCCATCAGCAACTCTGGGCGGAGAACCTCTTCCGCCGTGTGTATGCCCCCCGTCTGCCCCAGCGCCTGCCGCGCTACCTCACCCACGAGGAAATCGCTGCGCTTTTCGACACGCCGCCGGCGGATACCCCGCAAGGACTGCGCGACCGCGCCATCCTGGAGACCCTCTATGCGTCGGGAGTGCGCGTCGCAGAGCTGGCCGGCCTCAACGTGCGGGACGTGAATTTCTCCAGCGGGGAAATGCGGGTCATCGGCAAAGGGGACAAGGAGCGGATTGTGCTGCTAGGGCATCCGGCGCTGCGAGCTTTGCAGGTGTACTTGCGTGAAGGGCGCCCCTCGTTGCAGGGCGAGCGTCCCCCGCTTCCGGCGCTCTTTCTCAATCGTTCGGGAAGCCGCCTGTCGGTGCGCTCCATCAGCGAGCTTGTGCGGCAGGCGGGGGTCGCCGCGGGGATCGCGCAGACGGTGACCCCGCACCTCTTGCGGCATACTTTCGCCACCCAT
>JAAZNO010000531.1 GCA_012798275.1 Chloroflexota bacterium | reverse complement strand
CCATTGGGGTAAGTGGGCATGGCCACGGGGGACTGGAGGCCCATGAGCTCCCAGTGTCCGGTGACGGAATCCTTGCCCTTGGAGATTTCCGCCATCTTGCCGTAAGCGCCAAGGGTATCGGTGCGGGGCGGCACGCCGGGGATGTCGCTCAGATTGCCGAGGCCGAGCGCCTGCATGTTGGGCAGCTCCAGTCCGCCGAGGACGCGGGCAGTATTGGCAATGGAATTGCTGCCGACGTCGCCGTATTCGTCAGCGTCAGGCAACTCGCCCACGCCGACGCCATCTAAGACGATCACGACCACACGTTCGATAGTCATAGGGGCCTCCGGAATAATGTACTGCGTGCTGCGTAAAGATTTTCCTGGCGTTCTCAGCGTTATTTGCGGTTAGAGAGACACCGGGTAAGTTTTAGTCATTCTTGATTTGTAACTGTTCAGTCTCTGACTAAAAAACGGCAAGATTTCATGGAAACTATTGAAGATTAAGAATCAACTTTTGTCCCCTATTCCCTTCCCCCCGCGCCAGCGCGGGGGGAAGGGAAACTTTTTTTGTGGGGTTTTTGCAGGCGGGCTCCGCCCGCCTGCAAAAACCCTTTATTTTCTTCTCCCCCTCCCCAGCGGCATCGCCAATGGGGAGGGGGCAAGGGGAGGGGAAATCTGAAAGCTGCGGATTGCAAAATAGAGCCTTAAGAGAAAATTTTGAGTTGGCATCCCGTGGTTACCTTCCCCAAGCGTCTCATCCTGCCCCCTCGACCGGCGTGAGAACCCCATCCAGCTCGGGCTTGTCGTTGCCTTTGGCGTGCATGTTCCGTTCTTATCTTATTACGCAGCGCGCAGCGCACCTTACGGGGTATGAATTGTCAGGATGTGCGTGGGTTGCGAGGTCTCCTTTGCAGCGCCTAGCGTTGGCTTGCGCCTGACGGCTGCCACCTGAAGTTATACGCATTGGCGAGCAGCTCCCTCACGTCCCATATGGCAGGTCTATCAATTCGCCCAAGCAATAATGGGCGTTGATCATCTTGAGCGAGGTACAGATAAGCCGTGCCCTCTGGCGACCATACCGATATTCCCCATGTTTGACGTATGTTCTCGGAAACATAGCAAGGCATGGCTGGCAGCGGTGAGATGAATTCCAGGCTGTCGTCTTCTCCTATGGTGTAGACTCCGGGCTTCATGCCCGGGCTATCCAGGCACTGTTGGTTAAGAAAGCCTATCCTCCCTGTTGACAATTCATAAGGTTCTGTGGGCCACACGGCGCCGGGCCAGGTAGCAGAGATAATCATCGTCATTTGACCCGGATTTGCTGTAGGAACCTCGAACAGGTAAGCCGGGCCGTTGCCGGACTCAAAATTGATTTGATTTACCAGCAATCCTTCACCGCCCCGGCTCCAGCTGGTTCTGACATAAGCATTGGGGTAGCTCCAGGTGTGCGGAATTTCTTGTGCTTCGCCCGTATCAACAGCCATGAGCGCTGAGTAGCCTCCCTCGAAACATCCTACGTCAACGAGGAGATATTTCCCATCAGGCGACCAATCGTGCATATGCCAAACGCCACAGAAGTTACTGTGATAGAGATGGGGAGCTATTAACCGTGGTATTCCTTGTGGTACCTCGGATAGCCACATTCCTCGGCCATCTGAGAAAGCAATTTTTGTGCCGTCAGGTGAGAGCGCAAACCCGTCGCAGTGGAGCTCCCACTCATACTCCGTGCGCGAGGTGCAGTAACCCAATTCATACTCTCGGTTGATATTCTGCACTTCCACGGCAAGGATGGTGCCATATTGATTGCCTCCAGGGTTTGGTGCAGGAGACGGATGGCTCCACCCTGGGGTTTTGGCGCTGATTGTCGGACGCACGTCCCATGCAAGATAAATCACATAACGGCCATCGGGGGTGATGGTGAAATCACCAGGATTGCCCGCCGGAAAAATCAGGAATGATTCGCCAGTCAGTTGATCCAGCACCCTCATGTTACGCACCGCTCTTTGAGAAGTCAGGTCAAAAAAGGTGTAGACTAGATAACGGCCGTTGGGGGTGAGTTGGTATGCACTCACTTGGATTGCCTGCGGCTCATGCACAACAGGGTGAAGCTCCTTTCCTTCCTTAGGCCAGCGCCACAGACTGCCATCGCGAATGAAGTAAAGGTCGGCCGGAAGGGCCGGGTAAGTCTGTGGCGCTATTACTTCTGGCGGAAGGGTCGGATTGGGCAGCAATGTAGGTGTTGCAGGCGGCAGCGGAGTTTGCGTGGGCTGCCTCATCGCGGTTGGAGTCGCCGTAGCAGTTAAGGGCATCAGGGTGGGGGTGAGGGGGGGCAGGAGGGTGGAAGGTTGTGGCGGCGTGTCCATGGGCGGCGGTGAAAGGGGGGATCGGGGCGACGTGAGAAGGGTCAGATGCCCGCAGCTGGCCAGGCACATGGATCCACATACCAACACCAGAACAATCAGAATTGTGTGATTGTTGCTCATCGGCTGTTTTTTGCCTCTTACCGTCCCTGAATCAGGCCTTGGAAGCGCGAATTGCATGGCCGTGTTTGTTCGTGGCTTCATGCCTCATTCGTGAGCAGCCTGTCCTCACCCTGCGCATAAAACACCATCCCCACGCGCTGGATATGTTCCACTACGTCCGGGTCGCTGATGTGGCGAAAGATGGAAAGGTCGAAGGTGTAGGGCAGCAACAGATTATCTATCTCCTCCATGATGCGGTAAAGCACCGCGCGCGTCAAATCTTCCCCGCCGACCAGGGTGAGATCAACATCTGAGCCGGGCTTGTAGTTACCTTTGGCGCGCGAGCCGTAGAGGATGGCTTTTTCTACCGGCGGGTAGTGCGCCAGTACGGCTTGGATCTGCGCGATGGTGGTTTCTTTCAGGCCGAACCGCTCAGTCATAGGGCTCTTTCCTGTAGAGTTTGCAGCAGTGCGTGCAGCTTCACGAATTCGGGGTAATAATTCTGGATGATGGCCTGGGCCATGGCTTTGGCCACCTCTTCATTATAGGTATGTGTCGTCAGTGTTCTAGCCTCGATCATGTTCATCCAGGTTTCGCCATTCTCAATTAGCCCCCGGCGAAAGGCCAGCCGGATTGCATCCCGGCTGCCGTGAATGCCAGTTTCACCCTGCGCTTCAAAATAATCTTTGAGCGTGTTCCAGGCCAGCTCGTAGGTGTATTCAAAGGCCTGAATCAATCCTTGTTCTTCCAGCTCATTCAATTCACCTTTAACGATGAATTTCGTCAACTGTTGCAATGCCTTGTTGAAATGGGTATAGCGCTGGATCCAACGAATATCGTAGGTGCTCATAACGCTCCTGCTGCCTCTCTGCGGCTCACTCCCTCACCGCTGCTGATGGCGCAACAACGCCAGATCCGCATCCACCATCATCTCGATCAGCTGCTGGAAGCTCACCTCCGGCTGCCAGCCGAGCCTGGCCCGCGCCTTGGCGGGATTGGAGATGAGCAGATCTACTTCGGCGGGACGCATGAAGCGCGGGTCCTGCCGGACGTAGTCCCGATAATCCCGCCCCACGTGCGCGAACGCCACCTCGCACAGTTCCTGGACCGAATGCGTCTCCCCCGTGCCCACGACGTAATCGTCCGGCGTGTCCTGCTGCAACATCAGCCACATCGCGCGGACGTAATCCCCGGCGTAACCCCAATCGCGCCGCGCGTCGAGGTTCCCCAGGCTGACGTGATCCGTCAGCCCCAGCGCAATCCTGGCGACCGCGTGCGTCACCTTCCGCGTGACGAATTCCAGACCCCGGCGAGAACTTTCGTGGTTGAACAGAATGCCGGAGCACGCGAAAATATTGAAGGACTCGCGGTAGTTCACCGTGATCCAGTGCCCGTAGACCTTCGCCACCCCGTAGGGCGAGCGCGGATAGAAGGGCGTGTGCTCCGTCTGCGGCACCTCCTGCACCTTGCCGAACATCTCGCTGCTGCTGGCCTGGTAGAAGCGGATGCCGGGATCCACGGCGCGAATCGCCTCCAACATGCGCGTCACGCCGAGCGCCGTCACCTCGCCGGTGAAGACCGGCTGCTGCCACGAGGTCGGCACGAACGATTGCGCCGCGAGATTGTAGATTTCCGTAGGGCGATACTCGCGCAGCAACGCCATGAGCGATCCCTGATCGAGCAGGTCGCCGGAGACAAGGGTGATGTCATCCTGAATGTGCTCGATGCGGGTGAAGTTCACCGTGCTGCTCCGGCGCACCATGCCGATGACGTGATAGCCTTTTTCCAGCAGGAACTCGGCCAGATACGAGCCATCTTGCCCGGTGACGCCGGTAATCAATGCAGTAGGTTGAGTCATCTTTGAAGCGCCTCCTGATTTTTAATTCGTACTACCCCTCGCCACTCTTCCAACACATCCTGTACCGTCTGCTCGAAGGGGATTTGCGGTTCCCAACCGGTCTCGCGCTGCAATTTTTCCGCGCTGCCGAAAACCACCGGCACATCGGCGGGACGGTAGCGCTCCGGGTCAACCTCCACGCTGATGGGAAGGCGCGCCAGCTCCAACAGCCGGTTGACGATGGACTGAATGCTGTGCGCCGTGCCCGAACAGACATTGTACACTTCACCCGGCCGGCCCTGTTGCAGGGCGAGGAGGTACGCGCGCACCACGTCCCGCACATCGGTGAAGTCACGCGCCGGGCTGAGATTGCCCACGCGCAGCACCGGCTCCTGCAAGCCCGCTTCGATGCGGGCGACCTGTTGCGCGAACGCCGGCAGCACAAAGCGCGGCGATTGCCGCGGCCCCACATGGTTGAAGGGACGCAGCCGTACCACGGGAATGTCGTAGCTGATGAAGTACTGATAGCCCAGCACATCTTGCGCCACCTTGCTCACGCTGTACGGATTTTCCGGGCGCAGGGGATGCTCCTCCCGCAGCGGCATCGCCCCCGGCGCATCGCGTCCATATTCCTCGCCGGAGCCGATGACGAGAAAGCGCGGTTTGAGTCCCAGCGCCACACACGCCTCCAGCAGATTCAGTTGCCCGCGAATGTTGTTTTCCAGCGTGTCCCACGGATCCCGGTATGCCGTCGGGACGTGCGATTGCGCCGCGAGGTGGATGATGGCGTCGGGGCGGCGTTCGGCGAGCAAGGCGCGGACATCTTCCGTCTGACGCAGATCCAGGTAGACGAATTCCTCGCGGGGGTCAGCGGGCGTGGGCGGCAGATCGGGATACGTCGTGCCCGTCAGCCGCCAGGCGGCCTGCGCGCGCACGTGCTCCCGCAGATAAGTCCCCACAAATCCCGTCGCTCCGGTAATCAAAACGTGCATGCGACATCTCCGTTGGCGCTTGGCCGCCGTTGGATTCTTACTGCCAATCCAGCGTGGTGACCGTCCCCTCGCTGGTGATGGGCACCGAGAAACGCTCCCCACGCTTGAGCAGGTGGAGATTTCCCCGGTAGATGAAAGCCAGCGTCGCCTGATCCGGGCTCCACCACCAGCCCGGCACCTGGATCGCCGGTTCGCCCTCTGCCGGGAAGATACAGCGCAAGTCGGAACCGTCCCGGTCCAGCGTGCAGAGGCGATAGGCGCTGATGTGGCTCTGATACGGCAGCGT
>JAAZNO010000530.1 GCA_012798275.1 Chloroflexota bacterium | reverse complement strand
GACACGCTGCTGTTCTTCACCGACCACGGCAAGGTCTATCAGGAGCGGGTCTACCAGATTCCCCAGGCAGATCGCACCGCCAAGGGATCGCTCATCGCCGGGATCCTGGCGCTCAATCCCTCCGAGCGGGTGACCGCCATCGTGGCGGTGCGGACCTTTGACGAGCGGCATTTTCTGACGATGGTCACGCGCCAGGGATGGATCAAGCGCATGGCGTTGAACGAGTTCATCACGGTGCGCCCCAGCGGCTTGATAGCCATCACCCTGGAGGATAACGACGTGCTGGGATGGGTGCGGCTCACCCAGGGGCACGATGACGTGATCCTGGTCACCGAGCAAGGGCAGGGCATTCGCTTCAACGAGCAAGAGGTCCGCCCGATGGGACGCAATGCCCGCGGCGTCACCAGCATGAGGCTTGCCCCTCAAGACAACGTGACAAGCATGGAAGTCGTCGAGCCGGGCGGCGATCTTTTCATCGTCTCGGAGAATGGGTACGGGCGTCGCACCGCCCTGGAGGAATTCAGGATTCAAGGCCGCGGCGGCAAGGGCTTGCGCGCCTACAACGTCACCGCCAAGAGCGGCCCTGTAACGGCGGCGCGAGTGGTGCAGCCGGGGGATGAAATCACCCTCATCTCCCAAAATGGCCTCGTCATCCGCACGCGCGTCGCCCATATTCCCCAGATGGGGCGTTACAGCCAGGGCGTGCAGCTGATTGACCTCAAGGAAGGGGATCGCGTGGCCTCGGTGGCGCGTCTGCCAGAGGAGGCAGCCGAGAACAACGGCGCGGCGGCCGCCACGAATGGCGTCAAAGAGGACGTCGTCCCCCCGCCAGCTGCTGCCAAAGCGTAATGTGAGTCGTGAGTCGTAAGCAGCGACGGCGACGGCTCACCGGTTCGACACGAGCCCACCGCGCTGAAGCGCGGTGTGTGAGGACGTAGCAGCCCCGGGGGCCAGGAATTTCTAATCTTATTCGTGAAATTCGGGTTCATTCGGGGCCATTTTCGAAGGAGCCAGCGATGCCTGTAGCCGAAAAACTTAGCTCGAGTCAGCTCGTTGCGCTGCTGCCGGAAGCAAATCCAGAACTGCTCGCAGAAACCATGGTGGCTTTCGCCAATGCGGATGGCGGCACGCTGTACCTCGGCCTGAGCGAGGAGGGGCAGCCCACAGGCGACATCTACCCTGAGGAAATCAACGGCGTATTTCAGCAGGCCGAGGCGCTGTGTCACCCGCCGATAGTCGTCGAATGGCAACAGACCGAAGCGGGCGGCGCGTTCATCTTCGTGGGACACATCCGCCGCAGCCCGGAGCTGCATACCCTGCGGGATGGCCGGGTGCTGGTGCGGACCGGCGCGGAGAACCGGCCGCTGCGCGGCGAGCAGGTGCGGCAGCTCGCCAGCACGCGCTCGGTAGGCGACTACGAGGCCGAAGCCGCGCCGGGAGCCGCTCGTGCCGAGCTCGACGAGCACTTGCTGGAGGAATTCGTCGGCAAGTGGGAAGAACGGCAAGGACGTCCGCTCACCCAACCCCTGGAAGATTTCCTCGTGGATATGGGCTGGCTTACGGCGGAGCGAGTCCCGACGATCGCCGGCCTGCTGTTGTTTGGACGCCATCCCCAGAGTTTCATCCCGCACAGCGGCCTTACCTTCGTGCGCTTCGAGGGTGTGGATTTACGCCAGGAGACGGGGATGGCCGGCTATGGACGGCGTGAGGAAATCAACGGCGCCCTGCCGCAGATCATCCAACGGACTTGGGAGATCTTGCAAGAGGAGCTGCGACGTGGGGCCATCGTGCGCTCGCTGCAGCGCGAGGAAATGTGGCTGTATCCCCCCACGGCCATCCGCGAAGCGCTGGTCAATGCGGTGGCCCACCGCGACTATCGGCTGCACGGGCGCGGTATCGAAGTGCGCATGTTTGCCGATCGGCTCGAGGTCATCAGCCCCGGCGGATTGCCCGGCTTCATCACCCTGGACAACATCGTGGAAGAACATTTCTCCCGCAACCCCCGCATCGTCAATGGACTGTTCCAATGGCGCTACATCGAAGAGCTGGGCCTGGGCGTGGATGTGATGATCGAAGCGATGATCAACGCCGGACATCCGCCGCCGGAATTTCGGGAGACGCCGTTCTCCTTCACCGTGATTTTCCGCAATGTGGTGGAGCGTCCCCCCGTGAGTGGCGTGCGCCTCACCATGAACGAGCGGCAGGACAAAGCGCTGGCGTTCATCCAACGCCATGGGCGCATCACCAATCGCGATTATCAGGACCTCTGCCCCGAGGTCTCGCCAGAGACACTGCGCCTGGACCTCGCCGATCTCGTCGAGCGCGGCGTCTTGCTCAAGATCGGCGCCAAGCGCGGCACGTACTACATCTTGCGTTGATCCCTGCAGCGCTTACAGAAAGAGATGCCATGTGCTGGCGCACATCATTCAAAAATAAAAATGTGCGGTCATTGTTCAGCCTGGCGCCAGATAGCTAGACGGCGATGGATGAACCTTTGTGAACTGTAGCTTTTGCCCCACCCCTGTCCCCTCCCCAACGGCGTCTGCGCCGTTGGGGAGGGGACAGGGGGTAGGGCAAAAGCTCCAGATCACAAAGGTTCATCCATCGCCGTCGAACTACCTGATGCCAGGCTGAACAATGACCGCACATTTTCATCCTTGGATAGGGTGCGCCAGCACATGG
>JAAZNO010000077.1 GCA_012798275.1 Chloroflexota bacterium | reverse complement strand
TGACCCAGCGTCCTTCCGCGTCCTGCTTGCCGCCGGAGGCGTATTCCAGACCCAGTTCAAAGCCCCGTACCTGCTGCTGACCGTACAACGCCATCACGCCGGAAAGTTGCGAAATCTGCCCGATCTTCAGCACCGGCCCCAACGCCGCTTCGGTCGGCGCGGCGGTCGTGGGAGCTGCTGTCGTCGGCGCGGGGGTCGCGGTCGGCTCGACCTCCTGCACGCACGCGCTGAGCAGCCCCCCCAACATCACAACCAACATCAAAATACTGGAAAGCCGTTTCATACTGTTTCTCCTCCTGACTGAAATAGACACACCATGGGTAAGGGGTGATGGGTAAAGATGTCCCACTCTCCGCTCGCCCAACACTACGGCACAACCTCAAACCCCAAGAACGTCTTTTGCGCCTCGCCCTCGCCGCGTTCAATGAAGGCGACTTTGACCGGCGTCCCGATGGCGATCGTCTCCGGGTGCGCCACATCCACGCCGAGAATCTGCGCACTGATGCACGGACCTTCGGCCAGCTCCACCACACCCGAACAATAGGGATGCTCCCGTCCGTAGCCGGCCTCGATCATGGCCGTCGGGGCAATGACGATGACGCTGTAGCTCGCCAGTCGTCCCGCCCCGGAGAGCTCTACCCATTCCAGCTCCGCGTTGAAGCAGGCAGGGCAGAACGGACGCGGCGGCGCGTAGATGGCGCCACATGTGGGGCACCGCGCGCCCATGAGCTTGTGCTCCTTCAGAAATGCATAGAATGCCGTGCCGGTAAAGGGTTTTTCGCTCATGGATTACCTCCGCTCGAAGATGTGAACCACGCAGGTCTGCCCTGTTCCGCCGACGTTGTGGGTGAGTCCCAAGCAGGGCTCGCCCGGCAGTTGCCGCGCCCCCGCCTCGCCGCGCAGCTGCTTCCAGATTTCCACCACCTGCCCGGCGCCGGACGCGCCCACCGGATGCCCTTTGGATTTCAGCCCGCCGGAGGTGTTGATGGGACGGTCGCCCGTGCGCGCCGTGCGTCCCTCGATGGCGGCCCGCCAGCCCTCGCCCGGCGCGAAGAAGCCCAGGTCTTCCGTCGCCATGATTTCTGCGATGGTGAAGCAGTCGTGGACTTCGGCCAGCTGGATGTCAGCGGAGGTGACGCCGGCCATCGCGTAAGCCAGTTGCGCCGCGCGCTGCGCCGCCGGAATGCCCGTGAGGGTCGGGCGATCGTGCGTCGCGCCGTCGCTGGCCTGTCCGCTCCCGATCACGTAGAGGGGCGCATCGGTGAAGCGCCGCGCCAGCTCCTCGCTCACCAGCAACAGCGCCGCAGCGCCGTCGGAGATCGGCGAGCAATCGTAGAGCCGCAGCGGCCAGGCAATGACGGGGTTAGCGCGCTCGTCGTTGAGAAAGGCTAGCTCGTCGGCCCAGGTGGGGATGGGCTTGCCCTTCTTCGCCGCGCTGGCTTTGCGCGCCTCGATGATGTCGGCGATGCGCTGACCGAACTGCGCCTTGGGATTGAGCGCGCCGTTCTCGTGATTCTTGAGGCCCACCTTGAGAAACGCCTCCGGCGTCGCGCCATAAGCGTGCAGGTAGGCCGTCGCCATCGAGGCATACAGGCCAGGGAAGGTGAAGCCCGCCGGCGTCTCATAAGTCACATCGGCGGCGGTCGCCAGAGTGTCGGTGACGCGCGCGGTGGGGAGGTCCGTCATCTTCTCGATGCCGCCGACGAGCACGATGTCGTACAGACCCGAGGCGATGGCGATCAGCCCCTCGCGGAATGCGACGCCGCTGCTGGCGCAGGCATCCTCCACGCGGGTCGCCGGGCGCGGGGTCAGCCCCACCCAATCGGCCATGATCGGCGCGGTGTGCGCCTGCCCCTCGAAGAGGTCGCTGCTGAAGTTACCGATGTAGAGCGCCTCGATGTCCCGCGCGTCGAAGCCCTTGTCCACGGAAGCGAGCAGCTCGCGGAACGCCTCCACGAACAGATCGCGTGTTGCCAGACCGGGGAACGCGCCAAACTTGCTCATCCCCGCCCCGACGATAGCGACCCCGCGGCCAGGTTTACGTTGCATTGTGATCCTCCTGTAGCAGATAGATGGAGTAGGAAGTAGGAGTAGGAAGTATGGGTTAAAGACGGGCGGCGGTGCTTTCTATCAAGCCATTCAATAGACGACCTGCAGTTTCTGCCTGGGCCAACAAATCATGATTGGACTCAAGGTAGTGAAGATCTTGTGCCAGGATGAAGTAATATTTGAGCTCTTCAAGTGAACCTTCAACGATGTTGTAGAAAGGGATCTTCTCTCGAATCCCGCGTCGTTTGAAACCTTCCGCGATATTGGCCGGTACAGACACCGCCGCACGGCGCATTTGTGAGACGAGGCCAAACAATTCATCACGTGGGAAGCCCTTGGTATTGGCATAAACCGCCAGCACCAGCTTGTGCGCCTCCTACCACGCCTCCAACTGTTGGAAATGCTTCGGCGCACCAGCCCTCACCGTATTCACGCTACTCCCTACTCCCCTACTCCCTTACTCCCTTACTCCCTTACTTCCGAATGAACTCATGAAACAACGCCGCAAACTCCGCTGGCTTCTCGATGTGCGGACTGTGCGCCGTGTTGGCGATGACGTGTTCCTCAAAGGGGCCGTATTGCTCCAGGACGGCGCGGGTCTGGCCGATCATCGGCTGCGGCGGGTAGACCTCGTCGCCGGGCCAGCCGGGGACGAAGCCGAGCTTCCCCAGCCCGCCAAAGTCGAACAGGGAGACATCGGCCACGATGCTATCGCTGTCGCCGCGCACCCACAGAAGCGGCACTTTCGGCTCAGCAGCGATGAAGGCGGGCACGTCCTTGAGCACGTACTTGGGCGACCAGGCGTTCACCGGCCCCAGCACACCCGGCGCGACGTTGGGCCAGTTAGGCGAGGGGACAAAGTCGCCGGGATAGCGGTCGTCGCCGACCTTCTCCATCAGCGCCGCGGTGAGGAAATCCTCCTCGCGAGCGGACTGGAACGGCGGCTTGTAGTAGAAGGCGTTGATCACGTTGCGCGGTGAGTTGGGGTCGGCGGCGCTGCGATCCCCTTCCTTGATGAGCTGGACGAAAGTGGGGTTCACCGTCCCGCCCCCCGACCCGGCGAAGTCATCGTAGCAGGGTGTCCCCTGCACGTCCCGGGTGCCGCCGAAGCCGTAGGGCGAGACCGGGCAGATGAGCGTCGCCGAGAGGAACCGCGCCGGCGCGTCAGCGAGCAGCTGATAGATAATCCCGCCGCCCATGGACCAGCCCACGACGTGCGTCCGCTCGAGGCCCAGGACCTCCAGCAGGGCCAGCACATCCTCACTCCAGTCACGCATCCCCCGCGTGGCATCAATCAGCCGATCCTCAGTCCAGCCGTAGCCGCGCAGATCGGGAGCAATGCCGCGAAAACCTTCCGGCAGCGCGAGCATCGTCTCCTCCCAGTACAGCGCCGCCGAGAAATTGCCATGCAGGAAGAGCACGGGCACCCCGTCCGCCGGACCGGAAAAATAGACGTGCTGCGTCAGGCGCGGTGTCTCCACTATTTGCGTCGTAATACCGGCTAAAGGTTGCGGTTTATTCATATTGCTGCCTCCTTGTTGAAAGGTAATGGGTGAGGGGTAATGAGGTTTTCCCCATGACCCGTTACCCGAGACGTTGATAAATCCGCGTATTTTGGAGGGTGAACTCCACGGGGCGCGCTTCGCCCGGATTGTTGAGCGCCAGCTTTAACGTATCCCCCTCGATGGCGTAGATGCCCTCGAACTTGCCCAACCACCCCAGCGTGTGCTCAGTCTGATCCATGTCAATCTTGCCCTCAGCGGCGACATACGTCCCGCTGGAGAGGATGCCCATGGAAGCCAGCTCCGCCTGGTAGGTCCCGTCCCCCTTGAACTCAAACCAGAGGCCCGGAAGGGGTTGCCCCTCCGGTTGTTCCCATTTGCCGAGCAGATCGGTCATTGTTTGCTCCTTCCAAGCAGGTAATGAGTAATGGGTGAGGGGTACTCATGCCTTCATTACCCATTACTCACCCATTACTCGTGACTCATCTCTAAATGCCTAGCCGCCGCACTTCTTCCCACAGCCAGGGACGGAAATCCGGGTGGGCGATAGCGATGAGGGCGGCGATGCGGTCCTTCAGACAGCGCCCCCGCAGCTCGGCGACGCCGAACTCGGTCACGATGGTGTCCGCATCCTGCGAGGGCACAGTCACTTCCGCGCCTGGGGTGAGCTGCGGCACGATGGTAGAAATGGTGCCGCCCTTCGCCGTTGACCGCAGCGCCACGATGCCCCGTCCGCCCGGCGACATCTGCGCGCCGCGATGCGTGTCCAGCTGCCCGCCCGTGCCGCTAAAATGCCGGCTGCCGATACTCTGCGAGCAGACCTGTCCCAGCACGTCCACCTCCACCGCCGTGTTGATGCTCACCATCTGGGTGTTGCGGGCAATCACGTAGGGGTCATTGGTCACCTTGCCCTGCTGGAACTCCACGGCGACGTTGTTATGGAGGAAGTCGTAGAGCTTCTGCGTGCCGAGCGCAAAGGCGCCCACCAGCTTGTTGGGCCACAGGGTCTTCTTCCGCCCGGTAATCACGCCCGCCTCAAACAAATCCACCATGCCGTCGGTGAACATCTCCGTGTGGACGCCCAGATCGTGTTTATCATAGAGGCTTTGGGCGATGGCGTTGGGAATCCCGCCGATGCCCAGCTGGATGGTGGAGCCATCCTCAATCAGATCGGCGATGTACTGTCCGATGGTCGTCTCCACCTCCGCCGGCTCGATGGAAGGCAGGGAGACCAACGGCGTCTCGTATTCCACGACGTAATCCACATCCCGCAGGCTGATCTGCGTGTCGCCGAGCGTCCACGGCAGGTTGGGATTGACCTCCAGGACGACGAGATCCGCCGCATCGAGCAATTGCCGTTCGAAGACCAGCGAGGTCGAGAGCGACATGATGCCCCGGCCGTTGGGCGGGGTCGCCGTGCCCCAGAAGACATTCAACCCTCCCGCGTGGATCCGGTCGCTGCCCGCGCGGTGCAGATTGTTGGGAACATACGAAACCATCCCCAGCGGGTGCGCCTTACGGTCGGGCACGCCGTAAAACCAGTTTTCAAGGAAGAAATGCCCCAGCATCTCCGGCTTCGTGTAGAAGCCGTACTGACGCATCGGCAGGCACATGAAAACGTGGACGTCCTCCAGCTGCCCGGCGTGATGCTCCAGTTCGCTGAGCAAGCCCACCGGCTCCGAGGCGCACATCGCGGCCACCACCCGCTGCCCGGAGCGCAACAGTCCCACAGCGTCAGGAATGGAGAGCCGTTTTTCGGCGTACATGGATTTGAAGTTCATAGAGCCTCTCTCGTTTGCTGTGTAATGGGCATTGCGTAAGCAGAGTCGTTACGCAGTACGAATCACGCCTTACGGCATCACAAACGCCGCGCCCGCCTGGTTGTAGCCCACGCCGGAACCGATGAAGAGTACCAGATCGCCGGATTTGATCCGGCCCTGCTTGCGGGCATCGTCAAAGGCCATCGGCAGGCAGGCCGAGCCGGTGTAGCCCCACTTGTCCATGATCCAGTGCGCCTTGCTCAGCGGCAGCCCCAGGTCGGCCATCACCAGTTCGATGCTGTTGTAGCGCACCTGCGTGAAGATGATCATGTCCACATCTTCGAGCGCAAAACCGCCGTTGGCCACCAGTTCGCGCACGCGGGCCGGCCAGCCCTCATTGTTCACTTCAGCCGGGAACGCCTGCAACAGCCGCACCTTCGTGCGGCCGGCCTGCAGGCTTTCCACCGTCGCCGGCTCAAAGGTGCCGCCGGAATAAATGCCCCAGTGCTTGTGATAGGAGCCATCGGCAAAGAAGGTGGAAGTGACAAAACCGGGTTTGTCGGCGGCGGTCAACACCGCCGCGCCGGCGCCATCGCCGTAGAAGAACGCCATCACATCATGTTGCCAGTCGGCGAGCTTGTGCATCATATACGCGCCGATGACCAGCACATACTTCATGTGGGGATTGGTCGCCAGCAGGCCCGAGGCGATGTTCAAGCCGGTAGGGAACGAGGCGCAAGCGCAGCCCACATCAAACGTTCCCGCCTTCGTCGCGCCGAGTTTGTGCTGGACCACCACGGAGGTCGCCGGGGTGATGTAATCCGGGCTATCCGTCCCCAGGATGATCAGATCGAGGTCCTCAGGCCCGATGCCCGCGTCCGCGAGCGCGTCCTTCGCCGCTTCCACCGCCAGATCGGAGGTCGCCCAATCGTCGGGCGCATAAAAGCGCGTCTTGATGTTGCTGCTCGCCTCGAACTTGCCGACCACCTCGGCGAGTTTGGGGTTCACCTGCCCCATCAATTCCGCAAACTTCGCGTTAGACATCTCATTTTCCGGGACATGGCGCCCGGTGCCGATAATGGTTGCGTAACGGGTCATAGTCTGCTCCTTATGTCAATGAGAAAAAATAGGTGATAGGTGATGAGTAATGTAATGGGTAATGGGTAATGGAGGATGAAAGCGGAGCCATGGAAATAGAGCTGCCCACCCATCACCCATTTCTCATTACCCGACCTACGTTCCAATCACAATCCCGCCGTCCACGCTGATGGTCGCACCATGGACGAAAGAGGCTTCGTCGCTAGCGAGCCACAAGAAGGCATGGGCAATGTCCTCCGGCTGGCCCAGTCGTCCCAGGGGAGTTTTGGCCCTCATGTCTTCCAGGACCTTTTCCGGCATCTTCTGCACCATGTCGGTGAGAATAAAGCCCGGCGCGACGGCGTTGACGCGGACCCCATAACGGCCCAGCTCGCGCGCCCAGACCTTGGTCATGCCGATGACGCCCGCCTTGGTCGCCACATAGTTGGTCTGCCCCAGGTTGCCGTACAGGCCCACTACCGAAGCCATGTTGAGGATCACGCCGCTGCCCTGCTTGATCATGTACGGCGCCACGGCCTGCGCGCAGTTGAACACGCCCTTGAGATTGATGTCCACCACCAGATCAAAGGCGGCTTCCTCCATCTGCTTGACCAGCTCCCCATCCTTCACTTTGACGAAGAGCCCATCGCGGGTGACGCCGGCGTTATTGACGAGCACATCCACCCGCCCGTAGCGCGCGACCACATCATCTACCCACGCCTGCACCGCTTGCCGATCCGCGACATTGACCTTGTAAAAGGTCGCATCGTTGCCGAGCTGTGCGACCAGCGCCTTGCCGGCTTCCTCATTCACGTCACAGATGACGACTTTCGCGCCCTCGCGGGCAAAGAGCTCGGCCGTGGCCTTGCCGATGCCAGAAGCGCCGCCGGTAATGAGAGTGACTTTGTCCTTCAAACGCATGGGGTACCTCCTTGCAAGTAATGGATCAGTAAGAAACAGCGAATGGCGAGTCGCGAGTAATAAGTAATGGGTGATGCAGAATGAACAGGCCAGGCCTTCACGGCTCTCTTCGCACTACTTGCAGATCATACCAAAAAGGGGTTACCAGGGAGTTACACCGGGGTTACAGCCGCATTCGAGGCCCAGACAGCGTCGGAAATTAGTGCGCGCCGCCGTCACATGGGGGAATTGACCCTGGGAAGCGCGGAGAGGCGTAGAAAATTCCGCGATCTCCGCCCCGCCGTGATGAAATAAAAAATGTCACCAAGAAGCGTCGGCGCCCTCCGAGGCCACGCTGGCATACACCCGCCGCGTCTCCTCCGAAGGCTCCACATCCAGTTCCGCGAGCAACGCCTCCACACAGCGCTGATAGGTGCGCAGCGCCTGAGAACGGTTCCCCAAACGCGCCTGCGCCGTCATCAACAGGCGGTAGGCCTCTTCCCAGCAATTGTCGCGCGCCAGCATCGCCTCGCAGACCTCAACGACTTCCGCCCACGCGCCGCGATCTGCCAGCGCCCGCGCCACGCGCTCCGCTGCGCGCAAGTACAATCCCCGCAGCCGCTCGCGCTCCTCGGAACACCACTCCGCATAAGGATATTCCTGGAGATACTCCCCTTGATACAGACTCAGGGCCGTCTGATACTGTGTCACCGCGGCCCCGGCGTCGCGCCCCCAGAGCGCATCTCCGGCCGCGACCGCTCGCTCGAAGTGCTCCACATCCAGCACCACGTCCGCCTCCCCGCGCAAGCCGTAAAGCGTCCCCTCGCGCAGGATGAAGGCCGAGGGAGCGTTGGCCTTCCGCTCCGGCTCCAGCACTTTGAACAGCGTGCTCAAAGCCACCTTGAAATCGCGAACGGCAATCTCTGGATCCTGACCGGGCCACAACAATTCGAGGATCTGATCGCGCTCCAACAGCTGCCGGCGATAGGTGAGCAGCAGTTGAAAAAGCCGGCGGGCGCTCTCCCGTCGCCATTCCTGCGCGGGCACTTCCTCGAGGCCGCGCCAGACGCGGAACGCGCCCAACGTCTGCACCCGCAATTGAAAACCCGGGTGCAGCGTGAGGCCGGCGACGCCCCATTGAGCCAGCAACTGTTCGGTGAAGGCGCGTTCGATGTTGGCCTCCCGCGCGTAGAGCAAGAGGGGAATCACCCGCCGCGGGTCGCGCGGCCCCAACAACGTCTGCCGGGTCAACAACATCTCGTAATGCTGCTCCTGGAGCAGCTCCAGAAACCCTTCCAGGCCGCGCTTCAGGCGCGCGGTCTCC
>JAAZNO010000529.1 GCA_012798275.1 Chloroflexota bacterium | reverse complement strand
TCGTGGGGCATTCCACTTTCGGCGTGTGGGAGGAGACGCTGTTTCAGCTCGCGCTCGATGTGCAGACGCTCTTTGAGCTGCGGGAGAAGCTGGACCCCTCCTCGCTGCGGGTCGTGGAGCTCGATCGCGCCCTGCAGGAAGTGACCTTGATCGTGGACCTCGAAGCGCCGCGCGCGGAGCGGTTGTGCCTGGCCCAGGCAGGCCGGGAACGGCTGGCACCGCTGCTGTCATGCGTCAACGGCAGCACCGCACCGGAACTCGTCGCCTTTGGACATGCGCACCTCGATGTGGCGTGGCTGTGGCCCCTCCAGGAGACCGAACGTAAGATGGGACGCACCATCGCCAATCAGCTCGCATTGATGGACGAGTACCCCGACTACGTTTTCCTGCAGAGCCAGGCGCACCTCTATCGGATGCTCGCGGAGCGTTACCCGGAGCTCTACGCGCGCTTCAAGGAGAAAGTACGCGCCGGACAGATCATCGTCGAGGGCGGCACGTGGGTGGAGCCGGACACCAACCTCACGGGCGGCGAAAGCCTCATCCGCCAGTTCATCCACGGTAAGCGTTTCTTCCGCGAGGAATTCGGCGTAGAGGCGGTGTTGTTCTGGGAACCGGACGTCTTCGGCTATTCCGGCGCGCTGCCGCAGATCCTGCGCGGCTGCGGGATCCAGTATTTTGGCACGCAGAAGCTCTTCTGGGCCTACAACGGCGGCGATCCCTTTCCCTACAACGAGTTCATCTGGGAGGGCATTGACGGCTCGGAGGTCATCGCGCACGTCTTCCACGGCTACGGCTATGAGACCTCGCCCGCGCCTCTCGTGGACGCCTGGCGCAACCGCGCGCAGCAGCTGGACACCGCCGGGCTGATGTTGCCTTTCGGGTGGGGTGATGGCGGCGGCGGCCCGACCCGTGAGCACATCGAATTTGCTCGCCGCGCCCGCGATCTGGAGGGGGCGCCCCGCGTGCGGATGGCGTCGCCGCTGGCGTTTTTCGAGGCGCTGGAAGCGCGCGGCGGACCTCGACGCCGCTACGTGGGCGAGCTCTACTTCCAGGCGCACCGCGGCACCTACACCTCGCAGGCGCGGACCAAGCGCAACAACCGGCGTTGTGAGCTCGCGCTGCGCGAGGCGGAGTTCTGGGGCAGCCTGGCCCGCGTCCTGACGCATTTCGACCTGCCGTTGGCGCGGCTCGATGCGGCGTGGAAGATGGTGCTGCTCAATCAATTCCACGACATTCTCCCCGGTTCCTCGATCGCGCGGGTGTATGCAGAAGCCGAGCAGCAGCACGCCGCCGTGCTCGCGACGGCGACGGAGATCGCGCGGGAGGCGGTGCGCAGTTTGACCCGGCCCGCGCCCGCCGTGACGGTCTTCAATTCCCTGTCGTGGGCGCGTCAGGCGCTCGTGCCGCTGCCTGAGAGCCTGGCTGACGCGCCGGGGCAGCGTTTCGAGGGGCAGACGTGGGCCGAAGTCGCCGTTCCCGCCTGCGGGTGGGCGACGTTCACGCCGGCGGAGCTGGCGCTGCCGGAGACTGCCGCGCTTCGAGCCGAGCCGCGCCTGTTGGAAAATGAGTTCCTGCGGGTTGAATTCAACGCGGCGGGCGAAATCGTGAGCCTCTTCGATAAAGAGGCCGGGCGGGAGCTCGCTGCCGGACCCTGCAACGTCTTCCACCTTTACAAGGACGTGCCAACCTGGTTCGACGCCTGGGACATTGACAGCATGGTCAAGGCTGCGCCGGTGGAGCTCTCCCGTGAGGCGCGCCTCGAGGTGCTCGCCGCAGGGCCGCTGTTCGCCGCGTTGCGCCTGACCCGCCCGCTGCATGATTCGACGCTCACGCAGGTGATGCGCCTGCGCCGCGGCAGTCGCCGCCTGGAGTTCGAGACGGTCGTGGACTGGCAGGAGCGCCACAAGCTGCTCAAAGTCGCCTTTCCGGTGACCATTCACGCCGACGAGGCCGTCCATGAAATTCAGTTCGGCCATCTGCGCCGGCCGACCCATGCCTCGCGCCCCTTCGACGCCGACCGCTTCGAGGTATCGGCGCACAAATGGTCGGCGTTGCTGGAGGAGGGGCGCGGCGTCGCGCTGCTCAACGATTCCAAATACGGCCTGGACGTGACCGGCAACACCTTCAACCTCACGCTGCTCAAGGCGGCGTTGGCCCCTGACATGCGCGCTGATCGGGGCGAGCAGCGCTTCACCTACGCATTCTATGCCTGGAACGGCAGTTTCTTCGAGAGCGACGTGATCCGCGAGGCCTACGAGCTCAACGTGCCCCTGACCGTCATCGAGGGGGCGGGCGGAAGACGCTCGCTCTTCACGCTCAGCGCGCCGAACGTGATCCTGGAGACGGTCAAACCCGCTGAGGATGGCTCGCCGGACATCGTCCTGCGGCTTTACGAATCCAAGCGCACCGCCACCCGCTGCATTTTGGAGACGAGCCTGCCCGTCGCGGCGGCGACGCAAACGAACATGCTGGAGGAGCCGGAGACCGCGCTCGCCTGTGAGCAGGGGCGCATCCCTCTGGATTTTCGGCCTTTCGAGATCAAGACGGTGGTTTTGAAGTGGGGTGAGTCATGGGGCAATGAGTAATGGGGAAGGATCTGCCCTTCATCCATCACCCCTCACCTATTTTCTGCACAAGGAGATGGACTATGGCCAGGAAACGGTTCATTCGGGCACGGGATTTGTATCGTCTGGAGACGGTGACTTACGCCGAGCTCTCGCCGGATGGCAAGCACGTGGTGTATGCGGTCCAACAGGTGGACCCAGAGACGCAAAAGAAAACCGCGCATCTCTGGATCGCGCCGACGGAGGGCGGTAAACCGTATCAGTTCACCTTTGGCAAGCATGTGGACAGTTCCCCTCGCTGGTCGCCCGACGGCGCCCGCATCGCCTTTCTCTCCAACCGGGGCGAGGCGACGCAGCCGCAGCTCTACATCCTTCCCTTTGGGGGTGGCGAAGCGCGGCAGTTGACCTCGCTGCGTGGCGATTTTGACAGCTTCGAATGGTCGCCTGACGGCAAATCGCTGGTGTGTCAGTTCCGCAAGCAGGACGCCGAAGTTGCCGAGCGCGAGAAGGATGAAAAGCAGAAGCAGCTTGGCGTCGTGGCGCGGCGCATCACCCGCCTGTTCTACACGCTCGATGGCGCGGGCTATCTGCCCCAGGAGCGCTGGCACATCTGGGTGGTGGATGCGGTGACCGGCAAGGCGCGGCAGTTGACCGACGGCGAAATTCATGATGAGGTCAGCCCGCGTTGGTCGCCGGATGGCGCGTCCATTGCCTTCTTCTCCAATCGCGCGCCCGACCCTGACCGCGAGCCGGGGTTGGTGGACCTGTTCGTCATCCCTGCCGCCGGGGGAGAGCTGCGCAAGCTCGGGACGCCGCCGGGGGAGAAGCTCACGCTGAGCTGGTCGCCGGATGGACGGACGATCGCCTATGTGGGGCAGGCCAGCCCGAAGGATTGGTGGCAGAACGATCGGCTGTGGCTCGTTCCCGTCGAGGGGAATGCGCCGCCGCGTTGTCTGACGGCCGCGCACGACGTCACCTTCATGGCGGCGACGCTCACCGACACGGCTGAGGCGCTGCTGATGCCGCCGGTCTGGTCACACGATGGGACGCGGCTTTACGCGCAGGCTTCCCGCTACGGTGGCGTGGGACTTTACGCCGTGCGGGTAGAGGACGGCGCGCTCGAGCCGGTGATCGCCGGCTCCGAAGCGGTGGGCGCGTGGAGTTTCGACGCGGCGCAGACGCGGCTGGCCTATCTGCGCAGCACCTTCCGCGACCCGGTGCAGGTGTGGACGCTGGATGTGGCTTCCCGCGAGACCTGGCAGCTGACCGCGCTCAATGCCAAATGGCTGCGTGAGGTGACGCTTGGCGAGATTGAGGAAGTTTGGTTCAAGGGGCCGGCCGGCAACGACCTCCAGGGCTGGATTCTCACCCCGCCGGATTTCGACCCGGCGCAGCGCTATCCCTCCATCATGGAAATTCACGGCGGGCCGCTGTTGCAGTATGGCTACAGCTTCATGCACGAGTTCTACTATCTCGCGGCGCAGGGCTACGTCGTCTACTTCTGCAATCCGCGCGGCGGACAGGGGTACGGCGAGGCGCACGCGAAGGCGATTTGGGGCGCGTGGGGCACGGTGGACTATGACGACCTGATGGCCTGGGCGGATTACGTCGCCGCGCTGCCGTACATAGACCCGGAGCGGATGGGGGTCACCGGCGGCAGCTACGGCGGCTATATGACGGCCTGGATCATCGGGCACACGACGCGCTTCCAGGCGGCGGTGGCGCAGCGCTGTGTGAGCAATCTCATCAGCATGTGGGGCACGAGCGATTTCAACTGGACTTTCCAGGAGCCGTTTGGGGATCAGCCGCCCTACGTCAGCATCGAAAACCTGTGGGCCTGTTCGCCGCTGCGCTATCTCGGCAATGCCAAAACGCCGACGCTGGTCATGCACAGCGAGCGCGATATGCGGTGCGCCCTCGAGCAGGGACAGCAGCTCTTCACGGCGCTGAAGCACGCAGGCGTGGAAGCGGAGTTGGTGATCTTCCCGGAGGAATCTCATGGCCTGTCGCGTGGCGGTCGGACCGATCGGCGCATCGCCCGGCTCAAGCATATCCGCCGCTGGTTCGATCAGCATTTGAAGGATGAGGCGCAAGGGTAAGAGCCCCTGTTTTGCCTGGAGGAGGCGTAATTTTGGAAACCGTGGGTGTGGAGACTGAGTTCGCGCCCGCCGAACGCGCATCCCTTGAGCTTTTGGGGCAGCAGCTGGCGGACCTGGGCGCGCATGAATTCTTGTACACAATTCTGGACGCCATGCCGGTCGCGGTCATGGTGCTCAATTCCTACCGCCAGATTCTTTACGCCAACGCGCCGATGTTGCACATTGCCGGCGTCGAGAACTTGCAGGAGATTTTGGGTGCACGGCCTGGCGAGGTGTTGTATTGCATCCACGCTTTTGAAAGGGCCGGCGGTTGTGGGACGACGCGCTTTTGCCGTCAATGCGGCGCAGTTCGGGCGATTCAATCGTCTCTGTTGGGCAATCAGGCAGTTGAGGAGTGTTCGATCGCGCGGCGCCGGAATGACGCCATCGAGGCGCTGGACTTGCGGGTCTGGTCTACGCCGATGACATTGAACGATGAGCCGTTGATCATCCTCGCGGTGATGGATATTGCCCATGAACGGCGTCGGCAGGCGTTGGAGCGCATTTTCTTTCATGATGTTCTCAACACGGTCGGGGCCGTGCAGAGCGCCGCGGAACTGTTGCTGACGGATGAACGGCACTGCACACCCGATTTGTTGAATCTCGTCTATGCGTCGGCGCAGCAATTGGTGCAGGAAATTCGCTCCCAACGTGATCTGCTTGCGGCGGAAAACGGCGCGCTGGAGGTGAGCTGGCAGCGTGTGGAAACGCTCGCGCTGTCGCGGCAAGCGCTGGAGCTTTACCAGCATCATCCCGCGGCTCAAGAATGCCTCTTGCGCCTTGCTCCTGAGGCTGAATCGGTAGAGTTCATCAGCGATCCGACCCTGGTGGGACGTGTGTTGGGGAACATGCTCAAGAATGCGTTGGAGGCCTCGCCGCCTGGGGAAGAGGTGACCCTCACCTGTGGGGGCGACGCCGACACAGTTTTCTTTACCGTGCACAATGCTTCCTTTATGCCGGAAGCCGTGCAGCTGCAGGTCTTCCAGCGTTCCTTTTCCACCAAGGGGCGGGGGCGCGGCCTGGGCACTTACAGCATGAGGCTGCTGAGCGAGCGGTATCTCAACGGCGAAGTGACATTTGAGTCCTCGCCGGAGCGCGGCACGACCTTTACTGCCTGCTATCCCCGTTTTCCGAAGGGCATGGAGATACCGACTTGAGGCCTGGCCGCCCTCAATTTTAGGGAAGGATACTTTGTTCTTAGATAAAAACCCCCAACAGCAGCAGGCCGAGCTGCACTCCCAGCGTGCGCGCAAACAGCCGCCAGGACTGGCGCGTGTTGAAGTGCTCGCGGTGATATTCTGCCCCGCCGATCGTTATCGCCACACCGAGAAATCCCAGCGGCAGTAGCAGGAACTGTCGCAGCCCTATGGCCGCCTGGGTCGCCGGTGAATAGAACCCGCCGTCGGCCCAAAACGCGGCGTAAACGCGCATCAACACCTCAAGCAGGTTGACGATGGCGTAAAACGTCAGCACCACGGTGAGGAGCCACAGTCCTACCGCGAGCGCTACCAGCCGAAAATCCTGTTTCTTCTCCATGCCGAGGCTCATTTTCGTCCTCCGTTGAGGCTTGTCGCGTGTCGCGTCACCGCGCCGTTCCCAGACAGTGCAGGGGGAACCACACCGGGGTTCCCATGATCGGGCTGGAAATGGCCGTTTCCAGATAGGGAGACGGATCGAGGAAGGTGTGAGGGTCCTCTGGATCGCTCGGCGCTTGCCCGGTCAGCAGGTGCAGGGGGAACCCGCCATCCGCATGCAGCGGCTCGGCCACGCCAAAGGTGACGTGGGGCCAGATGGACATTCCCGGCTTGTGCCAGGTTCCCTGATAGCCGAGCAGCTGCCCTTGTTTGACGGGGATCCCTTCTGAGCCCGGTGGGAACTCCGCCGCCACATACGAGCGCTCTCCCCAGGCCGAAGCCATCCCATCGTAGTAGGTCCAAACCTTCTGGCCCGGGCGCAGGGGATCGTCATGCAGGATGGCGACCGCGCCGACCCAATCGCCTGGCCGCATCAGCACCCCATCGGCGACCGCGTACACCGGCGCGGTCCCCTCGAAGCCCTCACTCATGAAGATGAGGCTTTGCGTGAGCCACCAGACGCCAAAATCGGCGCTGCCCGGCAAGCGCCAGGGCGCGTGGGCGCAGGCGGTGAGCGTCCGGCTTGGATGCACGGCGGCATCTCTGGGGCGAAAGATGACGCTTTCCCCTGCCCACTCATCGGCGATGTAATAAGTGAGGATGGCGTCCAGCATCTCCGGCGTCCAGCGCTCGGTGTAAACCGGATAGTTCATGAAGTGATGGATCATGATCATGGAGAATTCCTGCGCGCGGATGCTTTCCAGCAGGGGCGTCTGATCCCACAGCCCGGCATTCGCCAGTTGCGTCATCTCGAAGGGCTGCAGGTAGAGCGTCCTACCGTTGAGGGTGAGCATCCCCATGAACTCATCCGCGAGAATGGGATCGGGGGTGCGTTTCACTTCCCAGAACAGATCCTCCAGCCGGCGTTCTGGCTGACGGCGCACCTTGAGGTCTTGCACCGGTCCTAGCAGCGTGCCGCGCATCATGAAACCCAATTGCACGATCACGAGCGCTATCATCCCGTTGCGGATGAGCCGCCGGGCCGTGGGCGAGATTTCGGCCCAGGGGAGGGCATGCCCTGCCATCCAGAGGCCCGCTGTCATGCTGAGAGCTGCGGCCAGCTCCAGCAGGTAGTTGACATTGGAGCCGACCTTGCCGACGGTGAGCGCCGAAAGGGCCGCTCCCAGCAGGTAGGGACCTGCCATCATCCAGCCGGGGGCAGATTGCAGGGGGAGGTTCTTTCGCGTAGCCAGAAGCCAGTAGACGCAAAGTCCCATGCCTGTCACGCCCAATGCCAGCAGGATCGGCAATGTGTCGCGCACGTCGCGCCAGTTGCGCAGGAGATTGTCCATGCGGTAGGGATTGACATTCGCGTTGACGATGTTGAAGACGAAGCCGCCGCCCGTCGCCAGATTGAGCCCCAGGAGCAGGATCAGGCCCACGCCGCCGATGAGCGCGACGAGGGTCGCCGCGCGCCGCCAACCGTAGCGGCGCCACGTCCACACGCAGGCGGCAAGTGGCGCGGCCAGCCCGTAGGATTGTCGCGTGTACACTGCCGCGACCAGCAGCAGCGCTCCCTCAATCAGACCTTTGCGCGTGTCGCCGTGCTGCGTGAGCACCACCAGTCCTGCCATGCTCAGCGCCAGGGCGAGCAAATCCACCCGCGCCAGCGAGGACCAGCTCCCCACGTAGGGGATCGCCAGGAACAGCACGCCGGCCACACGCCCGGCGGTGCGATCCCCCGTCTGCCCCTGCACGATGCGCCCGATGAAGTACGCCGTCGCCAGCGCCCCGAGCGTCGAGATCAGCCGACCTGGCCAGAACGCCGGCCCGAACAGCGCGACGAACGGCGTCAACACGAGGGGATAGAGCGGCGGGTAGTTGGAAACCGTGTAAGGCGGCGTCGCGAGATCGCGGCGATAGAGGGGTTGTCCTTGCGCCAGTCGCATCGCCTGATCCACCAGCGGCGCTTCCCCGTAATCCAGCGGATAGCGGTAGAACACCGCGAGCGATTTCTGTCCGATGAAGATGAGCACGGCGACGACGGCGAAGAGGATGACGACCATCTTGATGGCGTCTTCGAGATAGGGACTGAGAACCTCAAGAATTTTTCTCATAAGCGCGCCCTTCTGTTTTTGTCACGCCAGTAGCGGCAGCGTCAGCAACACCAGTTGGGCGAGCACTGTCCAGGCGAAGAGTCGCCAGGAAGCGCGTTGCCCGACGTGATGGTAGTGATACTCCCCGCCGCCGATGACCAGGGCCACCCACACGCCCCCCATGAAGAACACCCCCCAGCTGCCCAACGCCTCCGCCTGCGCCAGCAGCTGTGAGGAGGGCGGACCAAAGCGCAGGTACGCGCGCAGCAACACGTCGCGCAGCAGCGCAATCTCGTAGAGGCC
>JAAZNO010000076.1 GCA_012798275.1 Chloroflexota bacterium | reverse complement strand
CGGGGGGCTGAGGCGGCGTTGCGCGGCGGCGAGCAGCGTTTCCAATCCCAGCGCCGCCAGGCCGAAGATGGCGGGGGTGATGCCGAAGCTGCGTTGTCCCTGGGGCATCAGGTCTACCGTGAGGATGGCAGGCAGGCACATGCCGGCGGTCCAGATCAGGAGCAGGGCATATTCGGGCTTCCGCCACCGCTTCAGCGCTACGACGATGCCGATCCCGAAAGCCGCTGCCATGAGCGGGTCGAAGATGGGCTTGCCGGGCAGATTGTAATGCCAGCGCGGATCGCCTTTGAGGAAGAATCCTCCCACGGTCTTGAGGAGGTTGTCGCCATAGACGTGGAATGCCGTGGCACCGCCCGCCTGACGCAAGGCGAGCACCTGATCGGCGCGCTCCCAGAAGTCGTGGGGATGGTGGATGAAGTGCAGTCCCAGGGGGGCAAAGACGAGCGCGGCGATGAGCGCGGCCAGCACGAGTCCGCTGAAGCGTGTGAGAAAGCGCTGCCGATCCACCAGCAGGCAGTAGAGGAAGAAGAGCAGCACGGTCACCGGGAACAGGCGCGCAGCCAGGTAGGTGTACAACACCAGTCCCACAAACGCGCCGCCGAGGGCGAGCCAGCCCTTGTGTCCGTCGCGGTAGCCGCGCCAGAGGCAGAGCAGCGCCAGGCATTCCAGCGGGGGGATGAGGATGTTGGGGTAGCCGTTGCGGCTCACCGTCAGATGCCAGTACGAGAGGGCGGTCACGCTCGCGGCGATAAGCGCCAGGCGGCGGTTGCCGTAGAGTTCGCGCAGCAGCAGATACACCAGGGGAATCGTCACGGCGCCGATGAGGGCGGAAGTCAGCCGAATGCCGACGATCCCGATCCCGGCGAGGCGAAAGACGCCCGCCATGAGGTACATGTAGAGCGGCTCGCGGCCCGTGTAGGCGGAGAAGAAGACGGGCAGTTGGCCATGGTAGATTTCCAGCGCCATCAGGCCGTAGACGGCCTCGTCGAAGTGGAGCCCCGGCGGGAACCGCTTGAGGCCGATGAGGCGCAGTGCCGCGCCTCCCAACGTGATGAGGGCGAGGCCCAACTTCCAGCGGAAACGGGCAATCGTCGCGACCGCAGATTTCAAATCCGATGACCTTCTCAGAAAATAGAACCCGTGTCCAGGTGCTCACGTTCGCACGTGTCCATGTGCCCACGTTATTTTCGGGCTTGCCCGGTGTGCGCCAGCACAGGGTGTCTCCTTTATACCTGATCCCGTGTCCTTGTCAATGAAACGGCAGCGTGCGCTGATTGACAGACATGTGTTCGGCGTTATAATCCAGTTTGAGGTGCTATTTCATGAAACTGCGCTGGTTATTTGATCCCGATTATTCTGTTAAAGACGACCCTGAGGGTACGGGCTTCGATCGGATGCGCGAACTTCATCATTTGCCGATCTGAAGCTGATTTGTTATTGATGCCGGTGTCGGGGCTGCGATGAGGTCGCAGCCCCGTTTTTTTGTCTGCAGACATCTAGCTCTTCTTACAGGCAAAGGCAATCAAGAGGGGATGCCAGGTGCTCGCGCACATCATCCAAGGATGAAAATGTGCGGTGACTGTTCAGCCTGGCGCCAGGTAGCTGCGATGGATGAACCTTTGTGAGCTGTAGCTTTTGCCCCACCCCCTGCCCCCTCCCCAACGGCGCAAACGCCGTTGGGGAGGGGGAGAAAAAAATTGGGTTTTTGCAGGCGGGCTACGCCCGCCTGCAAAGCCCCACAAAAAAAAAGTTCCCCTTCCCCCCGCGCTGCGCGGGGGGAAGGGGAAGGGGATAGGGGGCAAAAATTGATTCTAAATCTTCGGCAATCACCATAAAATCTTGCGTTTTTTAGTCAGTGGCGGTACCTTTGCCACGTAAGTGATTTTTTCG
>JAAZNO010000528.1 GCA_012798275.1 Chloroflexota bacterium | reverse complement strand
TACCATACTCGCTCAAGAGATACGTGCAGCGCATCGCGGAAGGCCACCCCCTCCAGCGCCAGGAGCCGCCGCTTCATCTGAACGCCTCCCTGGTAGCCTCCCAGTGCGCCATCGGAGCGCACGGCCCGATGACAGGGGATGACCAGGGGGAAGGGATTGCGCGCCAGCGCGTTGCCCACGGCTCGCCCGGCACCGGGCGTCCCCAAATGCGCCGCCATCCGTCCATAGGTGCTCACCCACCCGCGCGGGATTGCCGCTTCCGCCAGCAACACGCGCCGCTGAAAATCGCCACAACGCTCCAGCGTCAGCAGCGCCAGGTCGAAAGTGACCGCCTCTCCCGCAAGAAAAGCCTGCAGGCGCGCGCCCAGCTCCACGATGGCCGGGGGAGCGGCATGCGAGGTCGTCCTCACGGCCGGGGAGGCCGCGCCGGGGAGAAAGATCTGCCCCACCCGCACGCCGGCCACGGCCTCCTCCCAGCCGATGCACAATTCGCCGAATGCCGTCGGCACGCCGTACCCTTCCAGCGGCGGAAGCCCGCCTCTCACGCTCACAGAATGGCCCATCCGACCCCCAGCTCGTGCAATTTGGCCGCCGTCGGCGCGCCGGTGACTTTGTCCCTCCGGTCACCTCGTAAATTCAGTGAGAGGCGGCGCAGGAGTGAAGCGACGACCTCTCTCGCCACGACCTGTCGCCTTCCTTCCTGAATGCTCAAGCAGTCTTCGAAATGTCCCATACTTCAGCGTAGGGATGGGGAAGAAGATCTTTGAGCTTGACCACTCGATCTTCACCTAATATCACTTCGGTGTTTTCGTAGTTCGTGCTATCAATCTGATACATGAACTCTCTACACCTGCCGCATGGAGGCAAAACAACCCCTTCCCCCCAAACGGCGACGATTTGCGCAATACTGGTCTCACCGGCGGTGATCATCGCCGCGATGGCGCTATGCTCAGCGCAGAAGCCAATGCCGCTTCCCACATCAATGCACACGCCGAAGAAAAGATTCCCTTCTGAAGTCAGCAAGGCACAGGCGACATCGCCCGCCGAGTTATCATTGGATAGTTTTCTGGGATAGAGGACCGTCCTGGCCTTTTCGATCATTTGAAGGGCAGTCAGCCTTTCCATGGACTTCATTCCTTGTCAAAACGCATCATGAAGGCGGCGAGTGAGCCCGCGCCTTGGCACCTGAGAATCACCCTCGCCACCGAAGGCGGTATCTGCCCAGCTGCCGGTTGGACGGCGTTTACTTTATCTGCGAGCGAATCGCACTTTTGCCTCGGTCACTACGACAAACTGATCAGGCAGGCGCTCCGCATAATTTCGGAGCAGCCGCCGAAGAACCTCTATTTTCGTAGTGGCCCGTTCATCATCAAGCCGTAGGAGAATCACACCCCGATGAGGTTGTCCTTCCCTATAAATCTTCTCCCCAAAGTCCTTATCATTGGTTATCAGGATCCAATTCTCCATAAAGGCCTTCTGGATGATGGCGTCGTCGTCCAAACCGCGCGCCTCATCGTATACGGAGCAGACTTCATGTTTTTGCTCCCGCAGCCATTCCGCAATGGCGGGTCCGGTGCACTCATCTATGAGGAAACGCATTTATGCCGGCTCCATGGCTAATGGCATAAACACCGTACTTTCCAACGCTTTAGTTGCAAACAGAATGCAGGCTTGAATATCCTCGTAGGTAAGGCCCCGATACTCCTGAAGAATCTCATCAGTCGTCTCACCATGCGCTAACAAATTCAGGATGTATTCAACCGTCAGCCGCGTTCCACGGATGACAGGTTTTCCAACCATAACCTTGGGATCAACGGTAATCCGCTCCAGCAATTGTGTGTCCTTCATCACATTACATTTCCTCCGTTTGTGTCAGGGTTGCGCCCAACGGCTTGCAGACATACCTCCAAGCGCATTTCCCCACCGCCGGCACGCGCC
>JAAZNO010000527.1 GCA_012798275.1 Chloroflexota bacterium | reverse complement strand
GACTTCACCATGTGGGTGGACCCAGGCTTCACGACGACCGGCGTGCACACGCTCACCGCGCTCGCCGACACGTGGAATCAGATCCGCGAGTACAGCGAGATCAACAACCTCAGCACGCCGCTCGCCGTCACCGTGACGCAAGAGAACCCGGTGCCCACACCCACCCCGACGCCAGCCGTCACTCCGGGGCCATTAGGACGCATTCGGGGCACCACGTATATTGATGGCGTGCCCAAGAGTCCGGTTAATATCTATATCTATGATACCGAAGGACGTCTGCGATGGTCCGGATTCTCCTACATCTATGTCCCCCCTTCCGGACCGCCGAGTGATGGCCATTACGAAGCCGAGCTCCCGCCAGGAGATTATGTAGTCATTGGACAAGTGCGAATGGCCGATGCCCTCTATCGGGGCCAAAACATCGTCAATGCACTCCAATCCGGCGAGCTGCGGCTAGGAGTTGACCTCAACCTGACAAGCGTGGATTAAAATGCTCCATAAGACAAAACTAACATTTTGGGGAGTGGTGGCCATCGCCCTGCTTTGCGCCCCGGCAGTCTCTGCAGCGGATAGGGGGTGGGGAGAGGACGGCGCCTCTGCCAACGCCAATCTTTCAAATATCGCCGATATCCGCCAGCCCGCTCTGGCCCTGGGAGCAAATCAACGAGTAGCCGTGGCCTGGGCCAGCGGACAACCCGCTTCCACCAAAGGCATCTTCATAAAATACGGAATCAACACGCCGACTGAAAGTCTCAGCATTTTGACAGGCAATCAAGATACGTGGGCGCCAGCACTGGCCTACAACGGCGATCAATTACTGGCGGTGTGGGTACAGGGGAAGTTCCCCTACCCCGGCACCATCATAGAAAGGGATCTGAGCACGTCCCTCAGCAAAACCGTCTTCACTCCCACCTATGGCTACACAGCTCCCCGCTTACTGGTAGGGACAGATCGGCTGCACATGTTCTTTGCTTCTGCCCAAAGCGGAAATGATTTCTCCAAAGCCGATCTCTACTACACCTATCGGCGTTTTGCCGATGCCCAATGGATAGCGCCGACCCTCATTATCACCCATGGGCAGGCTATTGGCCAATCGCATGGCGGCATCTGGTATCCCCATGCGGCCCTGAGCCAAGATAAGGGGACGGTTCACCTGGTGTGGGAGCAAAAAGGCACACTGGGAGAAGGAGACATCTACCGCGTTTTCTACAGCCGGGGCGTGTGGAATGCGACGACCGAACGCTTTGACTGGGCCCCGTTGACACTTCTCTCCCCCTTTGACAAAAATGGCGTGCGTCCCAAAGTCACCGTGGACGGCGCCGATCGTGTCCATGTAACATGGGTCGAACAGGAGTATCAGGTGATCGGCAATAACGTCATCATTCTGCAGTACATCAACTATCGTCGCCTCGAAAATGAGCAGTGGGAGCCGCCCCTGACGCAGCCAAATGGCATACGCCTCGACCCAGACCCGGTACAGGTAAATACCTATCGCCCCACCTGGTCCACCATCAGTATGGATGCACAAGGGGCTATGCTATGCGTGGCCTGGCACGGTTTTCGCCCTCAGCCGGAAACGCCGGGCTATGAGGAAATTCTCATGCGCTGCAGCAAAAACGGGGGGAAGACATGGGATACCCACATCACTAATGCTTCAGAAACCCCTCTGCATCTCTCGCTCTTCCCCGTCCTCAAACTTACAGCCGCCGGGAAGCTGCACCTGGCCTGGGAAGAATATACCGGCCCTGATTTTGCGTACAACTACGACGTTTTCTACCGGCAGGGACCCATTCCGCGTGAAAAAATCTATCTGCCGCTGACGTTGAGAGGCTAACCAATGAACAACGAACGTTGGATGCTCTACGCCATCGCGCTGCTGCTGCTCCTGCTTGTGGGGGTAGCGCTCGTGTGGGGCGCGCTCAACGGACGCCTGCCCCAGGTCGCCGGCCCGGGAGCGCCGGAGGCGGACACGCAGGCCGTGTTGTGGACCGGCCTGGCGCCACCCATTGACATGGCCGCGGCGGAAGAGACGGCGCGCCTCAAGGTGCAGACGTGGGCCGCCGACGCCGTGCTGATCCGGGCGGAGGCCTCCTGGCGTCCTACCGGCGAGTGGCTTACCACCGAATCACCGCCAGTCAGCTGGACCTACTACTACTACGCCCCCAGCCAACAGGCAGTCAAAACTGTTTCCGTGCGCGGCGAGCAGTTCTTCGACATTCCGGCCACCGACGTCCCCGCCCCGCCGCGCAGCCTGGCCGCTTTCCCGCCGACAGCGACGGTCGAATCGGCCTGGCTCACGTTCCGGGCGGCCGGCGGCGAGGACTTTCTCAAGACGCACGAGAACGCCATAGTCCAGCTGCAGTTAAGGCCCACGGAGGCAGGTGATCGCTGGGTCGTCAGCGCTTTCGACCCCACCGCCGCGATGCAGGTGACCATAGACGCGGTCACGGGGCTCATGCTCAACCCATGAGGACGTGAAAACGTGCGAAGGTGCGAAAGTGTGAACGTGGGCACCTGGGCACGTGTTTATTTTCGCAGGAGACGCCAGGTGCTGGCGCACATCATCCAGGGAGGAAAATGTGAGTCGTGAGCAGAGGCTGTGACGGCTCACCGGTTCGACACGAGCCCACCGCGCTGAAGCGCGTTGTTTGAGGACGTAGCGGCCCCGGGGGCCAGGAATTTCTAATCTTATTCGTGAAATTCGTGTTCATTCGGGGCCATTTTCGAAGGAGGAATCCAATGCGCAGAAAAGAAAACGGGCAAAGTATCGTGGAAATGGCCCTGCTGTTACCCGTCCTGCTGTTGATGTTGCTCGGCCTGTTGGACTTCGGACGCATTTATTATGCGATGGTCACCATGAACGACGCCGCGCAGGAGGGCGCCGCGTATGCCGCCATGCGCCCCAACGATGCTGCCGGCATCAGCCAGCGCGCCGCGGCCGCCAGCACCGGCCTCATTACTATCCAGCCAGGAGACGTGACGTTTGTCCCACCGGCATCCTTACAAGCAGGCGAACCCGTTGTCATTATCGTGAGCTATGACTTCACCTTTTATACGCCGGTCGCGCAATCGTTTTTTGGAGATAACACCGTCACTCTGCAGGCGCAGGCCACCAATGCCATCATCGCCACGTCGCCCTAAACGCTGCCGGTAGAGTCACCCAGCATTTGAAACTGGCAAGGTAATTGTTCAGCCTGGCGCCAGGTAGCTTGACGGCGATGGATAAACCTTTGTGAGCTGTAGCTTTTGCCCCTCCCCCAGCCCCTTCCCCAACGGCGCCGGCGCCGTTGGGGAAGGGGAGAAAAAATAAGGGTTTTGCAAGCGGGCGTAGCCCGCTTGCAAAACCCCACAAAAAAAAGTTCCCTTTCCGCCCACGCAGGGCGCGGGGGGAAAGGGCCAGGGATAGGGGGGCAAGAGTTGATTCTCAATCTTCAACGCAAGTATAGTTTTTTACACAGAATGGGAGGATGGAAAATGAAAGACGAACGTGGACAGGCAGTAGTTTTAGTAGTTTTCGCCATCATCGGCCTGGCAGCCGTGATCGGCCTGGCGCTGGATGGAGGCCGGCTCTATCAGATGCGCCGCGAGGTGCAGAACGCCGCCGACGCGATGGCGATGGCCGGCACGCGGGTGCTCGCCAGCGACGGCTGCACCGCCGGCAGCAACCTGGAGACCCTGGTCTGCGAGGCAATCGTGGAGTATGGCACGCAGAACGGCGTCACGCATGACGGCGTCACCGGCCACATCGAGGCCTGGTACGTCAACAAAGACGCCACGCGGCTCAGCAACGCCTGTGTGGGGCTGGGTGTGCCCAACGGCACCACCGGGGTCGAGGTCACCGCGCAGATCACCGAGACGACTACCTTCATGCGCGTCGTGGGTCAGGAAAATATTGCGCCTGCCGGCAATGCCACGGCCATGTTCGGGCCGGTGGTGCAATCGGGCGGGGGCATCCTCCCCATCGGCTTCCCCGTGCAGCGCGTGGATAGCATCATCGGCAGTGGCAACATGGAGTTCACCCTCTTCGAGGGTAATGGCAGCGTCTGCCGGCGGGATGGCGTGGACTGTCCCAGCGATCCGCCCTCCAACTCGCAGCGCGGCTGGTTGAACTTCAACTACATCTACAACACCGCCTTCCTGGGACAGGGCTTGCCGCTGGAGCGCACGATCGCCAAAAACTTCAGCAACGACGACCTGAAGGGGTGGGCCGAAACCGGCAGTCCGCATCCCCTCTTTGCCGGCACCCGTGGCGGGTTGCCGCCCTACTATCCAGATGGCGACTACATCGCCGGCGATCCGGGTACCCGCGATGTGACCCGGCGCATCGTCTGCGACACTCACATGGACCAGATCGTCTATCTGCCCCTGTTCGACTACGTCTACGTCCGTTCGGACATGCAAAGTACCTTCAGCGGTCAGGAGCCCTCCCTCGGCTGGGTGAACAGCAACTACTACCACATCGTCGGCTTCCTGGCAGCCAGCATCGATTCCTGCGCCGGCGGGGGCAGCAACGGCACCATCAATGGCACCTTCCAGTATGCCGTCGTTGGCGAAGGGCAGATTAACCCTGGGGAAGGCATCGGCAGCGGCGCCGCATGCACGCCCACGCTGAAGGGCGTGACGCTCTGGAAGTAAGCTCCGCAACTTCCCAGACGCAAGGGGGCTGTGTCGGCCTACGTGGCCGGTACAGCCCCCTTTGAGTGCGCCTCACGTGGATAAAAAGCGGTGGGACATCAGAAAAATTCGTGAGAATTTGAAGTCATTTGCCCCCGTCCTGCCCCCCTTACCTCAGTACTGTTGACATTTCCCTCAATTAAGGTTAAAATAGCATTAGACAATTGGGCGTTACCAAAATCCGTTTTTTACGATAATACGGATTAGCTTGTTTCAATTCAAGCCTCAGTCAAACAAGGAGGCCTGATGTTATATCGGAAATTACGGGGTCAAACATTAGTGGAGTTCGCCCTGATATTTCCTCTCCTGCTCCTGGTTCTCCTCAGCGTCATTGACGGCGCAGTGCTCATTCAGGGCTATCTCACTGTAAGACATGCAGCCCAGGAAGCCGCACGGTGGGCCATCGCCTACCAGCCACCGCAAGGTGAGTGTTTGGACGAGAACAGAGATGGAAACATCACCGATGAGCCCTGGCCTTATTGCCCATTGCCGGGTTATGCCCAGGACCCGAACGAATCTGACGAGGCCTACTATCAGCGTCGGGTGCAGCTCATCAAAATACGCGCCGTTGAGCCCTGTCGCGGCTTGAATGTCAACGAGGACGTCATCTGCAATGGCGACCCGGATCATAATCCAGGCGACATCGGCAGCAGCAGCTGTATTAGCACTTCCCTGGGAATCGAAGGCATGTTGGGAGTGCAGGTGTGGGGGCAACGCACTTTCGAAGATGATGGCCTGGGGCCGCTGGTTGTTGAAGACCATCCCGGGCTGCAAGGACTGC
Organism: Chloroflexota bacterium; assembly: GCA_012798275.1. Lineage (GTDB taxonomy): Bacteria > Chloroflexota > Anaerolineae > B4-G1 > SLSP01 > JAAZNO01. Next base: position 668 of record JAAZNO010000527.1, on the reverse strand, counting down.
CGGTGCAGGTGCGCGTCGTCTATAATGTGCCGCTGGTCGTCTTCGCCCCCCTCCTCCCCCAGCCCTACGTGCGCGTTTCCAGCACGGCGGAAATGATCAACGAAGGCGTGCAGGTCGGCTACGGCAACCGACCGCCGCCGACGCTGCCCCCGCCACCGACGTTGAACCCGCCCGGTCCGCCGCCAGCGACAGCCACCCAGCCCCCGACGCCCACCGCGGGCCCTTCGCCAACGCCAACGCCGCGCCCGCTCAACACCCTGACCTTGAACTTCGAGAGCGCCACCAATCCACTGCCCGACGGGCGCGCTCACGAAGTGGTAGCGCTGGTCACCGATCCCCTGGGTCAGGGCGTTGCCGGCGCCCAGGTGACTTTCCGCACCACCGCAGGCAGCTTCGACTATTCCGGTCAGGGGTATCAAACGGCCTACCGCAACACCGGCACGGATGGACGTGCCCGCGTGACCCTTTACAGCAATGGGCCGGCAACCGCCAACCTCACGGCCTGGCTCGATTATAACGGCAATGCAGCGGTAGATGCCAATGAGCCGATGGATACGGCGATCAAGGTCTGGCAGGCGAGCGGACCTTATCTGATTCTGTCGAACTTCAACCCGGCGCCGCTCGATTGGGTCGCGGTAGATGTAATGGATCACCCCCCCGCTGATAAT
>JAAZNO010000526.1 GCA_012798275.1 Chloroflexota bacterium | reverse complement strand
GTCGGCATCGGCAACCTGGGCAACTACAGCAGCAACGTTCCTACGTCTGCCATGCGTGACGCGAACGCGGCCCTGGCTGCCTGGTACGGGAGCCGCAGCTACCTCCATCCCCTGGAGGAGAGCCTCTTCAACGATCGCGTCACCCCCAACATCGGTGGGCACCGCGACTACGACGCCACGGCCTGTCCTGGCGACGCCTTCTACGCGCAGCTGCCGGCCATCCGCACCGCCGCGTGGGCGCTGCTCAGCCGTTACACGTCGCCCTATGCCGCCGCCTATCTGGGGGATACCACGCCCTCGAGGATGCTGAGCGGCAGCACCGTCGAGGTGAGCCACACGCTGCGCAACGTCGGCACGCGGACCTGGTATCATCTCGCCGATCCCGGCTTCGGCACGCCCTATCACCTGGGCTATCACTGGTACGACGAGGCGGGCGATCAATACGTCCAGCCGCCGGCGGAGGATCATCGCACGCCGCTGCTCACCGACATCCCCTATGGCGCGCTGACGACGTTCCCCTCGGCGCTCCTCACCGCGCCGCACACCCCCGGCGAGTACACCCTCAAGTGGGACATGGTTCACGAAGGGGTGACCTGGTTCGCGGCCTACGGCAGCCCCACACTGGATGTGAACATCACGGTGACGGAGCCGGTGACGATCACCGGGTTCATCCGCGACAATCGCGGCGCGGCGGTGCCCGGTGCGCAGGCGACGGTCATGACGGGGACGCTGGCGACGACCGACGCTTCGGGCTACTACAGTTTCACCGCGCTGTTCCCCGGCGCTTATGCCCTCCAGGCCTATGAGCCGGCTCCCTTCACCTTGCCCAACGGCGATCCGGCGTACCTGCCATTGAGCGGCGGCGAGACCGCCTCGGTGACGCTGGTGCTGGCTCCGGGGGATGACGTCATCCGCAACGGGGGCTTCGAGGCGGGGTTGGAGCATTGGACGGTCACCCTGCCCGTGACGGGCACGTATGCGCGTGCCAGCGATCAGGCACACACCGGTCACGGGGCCGTGGAGTTGAGCGCTTCAGAGGGCCGATATGTGGCCCTGCAACAGGTCACGCGGTTGCCGGCGGCCGTCGTCTCGCCGACCCTGTCGCTGCGCTTTACGGCGCCCGCGGCCGATCCCGGCGATGTGCTGCGGCTCCTGGTGGGGACGCCAGCTGGCGTCGTCTCGCGCACGCTGCCCTATGGCGCGGGTTGGCAGCATGGGTGGACCGGGGTTGCGGCGGCTTCGGGTGAGACTGTTACCGTCACCGTGCGGCTGGAGGCGGACGCCGATGCGCTGCCGACGACGGTCTTCCTGGACGAGATCACGTTGGGGAGCGGCGGCGCTTACGGGTGGCGTCATCAGCGGATCTATCTGCCGCTGGCGCTCCGCGAGCACAGCGAGACGCCGCCGTCGCCGGCCTGTGAGGAGCTGCTGATCAACGGCGATTTTGAGACGCGGGAGGGCTGGGAGATCCTGCCGACGGTATATCACGCGGCCTACGTCACCGCGCCGGCGCACGCCGGCAGCTGGGCGCTGCGGGCGGGCATCGTCGAGCCGGAGGCTAACGTCTATTCCTACTCTTCTTTCCAGCAGAGCTTCACCGTCCCCGCCAATGCGGTCAGCGCCGACTTGAGCGCCTGGCTCTACAGCGTCAGCACCGCGCCGGAGAGCGATCTGCAGTACCTCCTCCTGCTCGACGCGGGAGGCGCGGTGTTGAAGACGCTGTGGCACAACCGCGACGACGCCCGCGACTGGCAGCCGTTCACCTTCGACCTGCTCCCCTACGCTGGACAGACCGTCACCCTGCGCTTTGGCGCTTACAACGATGGCGAGGATGGCGTCACGGCGCTGTTCGTGGATGACGTCTCCGTGCAGGCCTGCCATGAGGC
>JAAZNO010000075.1 GCA_012798275.1 Chloroflexota bacterium | reverse complement strand
TGGCTGCGGACCTGGCGCGTCAGGCTGGGTTCCGCGAGCTGGCAGTCATTGCGGCGGTAGGGACGCGGCCCTATTACCGCGAACGGGGCTTCGTCGCGGGCGATCTGTATCCCATCCGGCGGCTGTGAAAATTTTCTTTATTTTTCTTCCCCTCCCCAGCATTTCTGCTGGGGAGGGGAAATCTGAAGTTACGAATTGCAAAGGCCTATCGGGCCTCTGAGAACTGCTCCTACCGCACGTCGAGCTGCGATTCCTTCTTGACGTCCAGCTCAGTCAATTCCCCCGTGACCGTGAAGACCACCCGCTCACAGAGATTGGTCACGCGATCGGCGGCGCGTTCCAGGTTATGCGCGGCCCAGAGCAGATAATTCGCCTGCTCGATGTTGCGGGGATCTTCCATGATGTAAGTGAGCAGCTCGCGGTAGACTTGCTCATAGAGCGCGTCCACAAGGTCATCCTCTTGCGGGATGGCGCGGGCGAGCTCTACATCGCGGCGGATGAAGGCATCCAGCGCCCGGTGCAACATCGAACGCGCTTGCTCCGCCATCATGGGGACGTCAATCAACGGCTTGAGCAGGGGTTGATCCCCGATCAGCAAGTTGATTTTGCCGATGCCCTTGGCATAGTCCCCGATGCGCTCCAGCTCGCCGGCGATCTCCAAAATGGCGGCGAGAATCCGCAAATCGCTCGCCATGGGTTGCCGGGTGGCGATCAACACGAGCACCTGTTCCTCGATGGCATAACGTTTGCGGTTGATCACACGATCCTGCGCCATGAGGCGATGCGAGCCCTCGAAATCACGCCGTTTGAGGCACGCCACCGATTCAATGAGGGCATTTTCCACCATGCTTCCCAGGGCAAGCATCTCGTCCTGCAACGATTGCAGTTCTCTGTCGAAAGTCCTTCTTGTTTCCATACCTGACCTCAATAGGGCCTGACCTCAATTCAGGTGAAACTGTGGGGTATCTGCTTCCCATTGTACCAGAAAATCCAGCACTTGCTGCTGCAGGGCCTCCCGCACCTGGCGAAAAATCTGCAGTTTGGCGCTGTTGCCGCCCTCCGCTGCGGCCGGATCCGGAAAGCCGAGGTGGACGACTTGTCCCTTTCCTAACCACGCCGGGCAATGTTTGGCGGCGTGATCACAGAGCGTGATTACCACGTCAAAATGCCGGTCGCGGAATCCGTCGAGGGATTTGGGAACCTGGCCGGCAATGTCCACGCCCAGCTCCGCCATGACGGCCACCGCCAGGGGATGAACACGTTCTGCCGGCGTCACGCCGGCGGAGAAGGCCTCCCAGGTCTTGCCCAAAAAGTGATTGACCAGGCCCTCAGCCATTTGACTGCGGGCTGAATTTCCCGTACACAGAAACAACACGCTTCGCTTGTCCATAAGTATGCTCCGAATTTACATTATCCAAAATTTACATTATCCAAACCGACCCGTGATGTAATCTTCCGTCCGCCTGTCCTTGGGATTGGTGAAGATCTCGCGGGTAGGCCCTTGTTCCACCAGGTACCCCGATCGTTGGTCGTCCACCATAAAGAAGGCGGTGTAATCCGAGACGCGTGCGGCCTGCTGCATGTTGTGCGTGACGACGATGATGGTGTACTCCTGCGCCAGCGCCCGCATCAGCTCCTCGATGCGCAGGGTGGCGATGGGATCGAGCGCGGAGGCTGGCTCGTCCATCAGCACGATCTCCGGCTCGATGGCGATGGCGCGCGCGATGCACAAGCGCTGCTGTTGCCCGCCGGAAAGCGCCAGCGCGCTTTGCTGCAGCTTGTCCTTCACCTCGTCCCACAGGGCCGCATGGCGCAACGTCCGTTCAACCAGCTCGTCCATGTTGCCCTGGTAACCGTTGATGCGCGCGCCCCAGGCCACGTTCTCGTAGATGCTTTTGGGGAAGGGATTAGGCTTTTGAAAGACCATGCCGACGCGCCGACGCACTTCGACGGCATCCACCTCGGGGGCGTAGATATTTTGTCCGCCTAACAAGACCTCGCCCTCAACCCGCGCGGTGGGGATCAGGTCATTCATGCGATTGAAAACGCGTAACACCGTGCTCTTGCCGCATCCCGAGGGGCCGATGAAGGCGGTGATTTTCTGGCGCTGAACGCGCAGCTGGATGTCGTGCACGGCGCGGAAGTCGCCGTAGGAGACGGAAAGGGCGCGCGTCTCGATGGCGCAATCGTCCATTTCCATTTCCGCCGTTGATGTCAAGGCCGCGACGGGAGCCGGCACCTGTGGGTGCGTGCGAACTGGATTTAACAAACTCAACATGTATCCTCCCTGAAATGAGTGAGCCGTGAGTGGTGAGTCATAAATACACTTCTCTCTTCTTTCTTCGCTCGTCTCACTTCTCTCTTCTCACTTTTTACTATATCGGTTCCGCAGCAAGATGGCGGCGGCATTCAGGCTCAGCAGCAGCACCAGCAGCATCAGGCTGGCCGCTGCGGCCAGGTTGCGGTATTGATCCTGCGGGCGCGTGGTCCATTGATAGATCTGGATAGGCAGCGTGGTGAATTTGGAAAACGGCCCGCTGGGGTCCAGCGCCACGAAGGCCGACGCGCCGACTACCACCAGCGGCGCCGTCTCCCCGATCGCCCGCGAAATCGCCAGGATCGTGCCGGTGAGAATCCCCGGCAGCGCGTTGGGCAAGACGTGATACCAGATCGTCTGCCAACGGGTCGCGCCCAGGCCGTAGCTGGCCTCGCGCAACGAGGCCGGTACCGCTTTGATGGCTTCCTGCGCGTTGATGATGATCAGCGGCAGGATGAGCAGCGCCAGCGTGAGGCCCGCCGAGAGCACCGTGCGCCCATTCGCGGTCGTGGGATCCGCCACGCCGAGGAGGGTCCCGCTTGTGAACGGCTCCAATCCCCGCACGAAAATGGCCAGCCCCAACATCCCGTAGATGATCGAGGGCACGCCCGCCAGGTTGTTGATGTTGGTCTGGATGACGCGATTGAGAGCGGTGTCGCTGGCGTATTCTTCCAGATAAATCGCGGCCCCGACGCCGACGGGAAACGCCACGATGAGGGTGAGCGCGATGGTCCACAGGGAGCCGAGGATTGCAGTGCGCACGCCGGCAATCTCCGGCTTGCTCGATTGCGGCGTCTGGATGAAGGTGGGATTGATCCAGGCACGGAATTCGAGTTGCGCCTGGGGGTACTTCTCGGCGACTTCCGCTTCGATGGCAGCACGCTGGGTGAGTGAGGCGGTGAGCGACCAGGTCTTCACAATCTTCGGCTCAACAACGCGTTCCATAACCAGCGCATACACGCTGGCGCGATCGCGCTCCTCAAACGGCTGATCGTGTTCCAGGCGGCGCAACAGTCCCGCCGAGATGTGTTGCGCGAGAATGGCGGTGAGCTGCTCCTTGCTCAGATCCTCCAGCGGGACACCTTCAATGGCAAGGCTGGCGGGGTCCACACGGTTCTCGATCGCCACCAGGCCGAAGGCGCCGTCAATGATGTCGTACAGCAGCGCGCCCAGAGCCAGAATAGCGATGAGGATCGCTCCCAGGAAAAGCGCACTCCACACGCGCCCCAGGCGATGGCGTCGTGGGGTTTGGGGATCGAAGCGAGATGTCGTCATTCGTATACCTCCCTGAAGCGCCGCACCACGCGAGCGCTGATGAGGTTCAACGCCAGGGTCATGAAAAACAACATCAGCCCGATGGCAAAGATGCTGTTGTAGTCAATGGAATCGTAACTCAGGTCGCCGCCGCTGATGCGCACGATGTGCCCGGTCATGGTCTCCGCCGCCTGGAAGGGGTTGAAGGTGAAATTCGGCCCGGCGCCGGCGGCGACCGCGACGATCATGGTCTCGCCCACCGCACGTGAGGCCGCGATGATGAACGCGGCGGTGATGCCGGAAAGCGCGGCCGGCGCCACTACCTTCACCGCCGTTTCCAGCCTGGTCGCGCCGAGGGCGTAAGCGGCTTCGCGCAGGCTGTCGGGCACGGCGTTCAGCGCGTCCTCGCTCATCGAGGTCACCAGCGGCAGGATCAAAATCCCCATCACCAGGCCGGCGGAGGCGGTGTTGTAGATCTCCACCGTGTTGAAGCCAAAAATGCTCCGCAAGAGCGGCGTCATGAAGCTCAAGGCGAAATAGCCATACACGACGGTGGGGATGCCGGCCA
>JAAZNO010000525.1 GCA_012798275.1 Chloroflexota bacterium | reverse complement strand
TCCACCTCGGCGAACAGATAGCGTTTGTGGAGCAGCGGGAAGATCTGCTGCTCGTGCCGGGCCACCAGCCAGGGATCGGGATGCTCTTCCCAATAGGCGCGGCGGAATTCCATGCCGTACTTTTCGGCGTAGCCCTCGATCTGCCCGTGACCGAACATCGGCAGGCCGGGGAGGGTCGCCATGAGCGTGCAGATCCCGAAGTATTTGTCGCCCTTGCCGAACTGATCTACCGCGGTCCTCTCGTCGGGATTGTTCATGAAGTTGACGTAGCGCTTGAGAATTTGCGGGTCGAATTCCAACGTGTTCTTGAGGAGCTGGCGGTATTCCGAGTTCTTCTCGTCGCGCAGCATGTTCATGAAGGCGCTGTTGTAGACGCGATGCATCCCCAGCGTGCGGACGAAGTAACCCTCCATCATCCAGAAGGCCTCGGCGAGCAGGAGCGTCCCGGGGGACTCCACGGCCACGCGATCCACGACCTCGCGCCAGAATTCCTCCGGCATGGCCGCGTCGAACTCCGCTTTGGTCATGCCGTGTTCCGCGCGCGAGGGGATGTCGCCGCCGGTGCCGGGTTCGGGATACCAGAGCCGCTGATAGTGCCGTTTTGTCAGCGTCATCGCCGCGTCGAAGCGGATGATGGGCGAGCGGCGCGCCACCTCCAGGATGGTTTGGATCACCGCTTCCCGCACTTCGGGCAACAGATAGTTGAGCTGCGCGGTGTCGTTCCACGGCATGGAGGTGCCGTCGTTGCCATGATAGAGGTAGCGCGTGTCGCCGGTCCAGTGATCCACCCGCTTGAAGACGACGGCGGCGTCGCTGTGGGTGTAGTAGTGATCCTCAAGATAAATGCCCACCCGCGCGTCGTCAGACAGGTTCTCGCCGTTGAACGTGTAGGTGGGGAAGGGACTGTACGGCAGCTGGATGAACCAGTCCGGGTGCTGGATGACCCAGGTCGAGTCAATGCCCATGTGATTGGGAACCATGTCGCTGCCCATGCGGATCCCGCGTTTCCAGGCGCGGGCCTTGAGCTCATTGTAGGCCGCCTCGCCGCCGAGGTCCCCGGCGATGCGGTAATCCAGCAGCGAGTACGCCGACGCCACCGCCTCGGGATTGCCCATGATCTGCTTGATGCGCTGGGAGGCCTTGCTGCGCTCCCACAGCCCGATCAGCCACAGCCCGGTGAAGCCCCAGCGTGCCAGCTTGTCCAGCTCCGCGTCGGGGACCTGATCCAGGCGGGTGATGGGACGCTGATATTGTTTGGAGAGCTGGTCCAGCCAGACGTAGGTGTTCTTGGCGAGGATGACGACCTGCGGCATCCAATCGCTGTCCGGGCTGAAGGCTTCAAGCTCCAGCTCCTGCCCCTTGAACTCGAAGGGCAGCAGGGCTTCGGGGCCGGGGCCAAAGCCGAAGAAGGCCTTGCTTTCCTCGGCGATCAGGTCGAGGCTGCTCAGGAGCCGGTAAAGATAGCTGCCCAGGAGCGGCGCCCAGCGGCTGCGGATGAATTCCAACTGTGCTTCCAGGGAGTTCGGCGCGTTGCGGATGGGCGCGAGGAGCATGTCCACCAGATTTTCGTTGTCCGGCCCGAAGGGCGGCTGCGTGTCGAAGAAATCGTGGAGGCCGCTGATGATCTCGGAATAGGCGGGGAAAGCTTCCAGGGGGGCGTCATCGAAGAGCTCCAGGAACGGCACGCGGGCGGGATTGATGTTGCTCATCCACAGGAAGAGCAACTCCTCGAGGACGACTTCGCGGTGCGGGACGCCGCCGGTTTCGCCGGCGAGATACTCCTCCGCCGCGAGCGCGCTGCGGTACACGGCGGTCGGCGGATAGGTCTGCACGAACGTCGCCAGGATGGCGTCGAGGGCCTCTTTCCCCAGGCGCTCCTCCAAAAAGGCCAACGCTTCCCTCATGACGCGCGGCACGCGCTCTTGCTGGTACAGGTCAACGGTGTGATGCAGGATCTCGTCAATCAAGCCCATGGCGTTGAGCTGCCCGGCGCGCACCCCCTGTTCCGGGAAGGAGCTCAAATCCCGCTGGGCGTTGAGCTTCTGGGCCAATTCCCGCGCCGCGTGGAAATTGGCAAACACGACGTTACCATCCAGCGCGAAAAGCGTATCCTCGACTTGATAGCGCTCGCGCGCGACGCGTGAAATGTGGAATTCGCGCAGGCACGGGTTCACTGGTTGATTGGCTGACATGGCTGCTCCTTTTGAGGTGATGCTGTCCCCGGCAACCTGGTGTGCGGGGAGCGATTGCCGCAAACTCAATCTCAAGGCAGGTCCCAGGCGCAAGCGCGCGCCCTGGACGCTGGCGACTTAGTTCTGGAACAGGAAGACGACCATGCTGAGAATCATGCTGAGTAGCAAGATAATGGTAATAACGGCAAATATGATTTGTGAGGTTTTCCCGCGTTTTGAGTTCATGCTACCACCTGTTTCTGGGTTAGAGGGGAGGCTGCTGCTCCCGTGATGGCTACATTATAGCACAATTTGGCCACAGCGGCGCGGAGGCGGCCCGGTGCGAAGTTTGCGTTTCATTCCGGGCGTGGTATGATGGGCACCGTGGATTATGGCTGTCAGGCCCACTGATCTGTGAAAGAAGGATCGTGCAACATCATGTCTCGTTGGGTACGTCTGTTTGAATGGTTGATCTTTGCTGGACTGTTGGTTTTGGTCGTTTTGGGAGCGCGCACCTGGGTTGAAGGCGCTCCCCATGTGGCGCTCGTTACGGTGACCCCTTCACAGGCGCCGACCGTGCCCCCTACGGCAACGCCGACGGCGACTCGCATCCCTCCGACATGGACGCCGACCCCGACGGCCACGCGCACGCCGCGCCCGACGTCAACCCCTTCCCCCACGCCGACGCCCACCATCACGCCGACGCCCGCCCCCCTGGTCCTGCCGCCGCCCGTCGCCATCATCTCCGGTACCGCCGTCGTGACCTCGACGTTGCCGCAACCTGAGCCGCTTCCCCTGGTGCAACAGCCGAAGGGCACCATCAACATTCTCCTGTTGGGGATGGATCGCAGCGGCGGTGAGCAGGTAGCGCGCACCGACGTCATGATGATCGTCTCGATCTTCCCCGATATTCCCTCGGCGAGCATGATCTCGATCCCGCGGGACTATTACGCCTGGATTCCCACGTGGGGGCTCGATAAGATCAACACGGCGTTCCTGCGGGGCGTGAAGACCCACTATCCCGGCGGCGGGCCGGGGCTCGTCAAGGCGACCATCGAGTACAACTTCGGCATCCCCATCCACTATTACGCCATGGTGGATTTCAACAGCTACCGACAGATCGTGGATGCGGTCGGCGGGGTGGATGTGGTCGTCGAGTGCCCCTTTCACGACACGTACCCCGACGTGGAAGCGCCGGCGGGGCAGAGTGATATTGACCTGGAGCCGGGCGTTCATCACCTGGACGGCAAATATGCGCTGTGGTATGTGCGCTCGCGGTGGAACACATCCGATTTCGACCGGCATCGCCGTCAGCAGCAGGTGCTGCGCGCCGTGCTGCAGCAGGCGCTGACGCAGAACCTCATCCCCCGCATTCCGGATCTCTGGGGCGTGTACCAGGACGCTGTGGAGACGGATCTCAAGCTCCCTGACATGATCTATCTGGGGTCGGTGGCGTCGCGGCTGGACATGCGCGACATCAAGAGCCGCTTCATCCGCGGGTCGGATTTGCTCACTTCGTGGACGGCGCCGAACGGCGGGGCGGTCCTGGTGCCCAACTCCGAGAACATGCGCACTTTCATCGCCGAGGCGGCTCAGCCGCCGGTGACGAGCCGGGCCTCGCAGCGCGCTTTCCGCGTCGTCGTGGCCAACGGCACGGGGAACGCGGGATGGGGATATGTGGCCGCCTATCGCCTGGGCCTGGAAGGTTTCGAGGTCGTGACGGTCGAGGAGGCGCCGGGCACGGCGCGCACCACGGTCATCAACTACATGACGACGAGTAAGGGCTCTCCCCTCGGCAAGCTGCAGCAGCTCTACAAGCTGCAGGCGGAGGACGTCGTTGCTCAGCCCACGGAGAACAGCGAGGTGGATTTTCGGGTGACGCTGGGCTGGAATTACGATCCCTGCCACGGCACGACGACGGCCAGCTGGCGCGTGACCCCTACTCCCGCCCCTACACCCACGCCGACGCTCGAAGGACAGCCCTGATGAAAGCGGATGGACGCCGGCCCTGCTTTGCCTGAATCCTCCCCGCCGCCGTTGCCTGCCGTGCGGCTGACGCGCCGCCGTTTTCTGGCTCTCGGCGGCGCGGCTTTGCTGGGCGCCTGCGTTTTGCTCGTGGGCCTGCCTTTCTACGCCACGCAGCTGGAGCCGGAATGGCTGGAAGTGCACACGGTGGA
>JAAZNO010000524.1 GCA_012798275.1 Chloroflexota bacterium | reverse complement strand
TGACTTGGCGCAGACAGTCACCTCGACCAACCCTTCAGGGCGGGTGAAGGCCACGATGGGCTCATCCTTCAGCGCATATTCCATCATGGCGTGCCAGGTGAAGGAAGCGCCGCGCGCGCCAGGGAGATCCGTCATCTTCTGACTGGCGTCAGTATTGCCCATCCACACGCCCGTCACCAGCTGCGGGGTATAGCCGATGACCCAGTTGTCGGTGAAGTCATTCGTCGTGCCGGTCTTGGCCGCCGCCGGACGGTCGTTGTCCAGTTCGAGGGGATTGGGTGTGCCGAAAGCCGGGATGCGCGCGCGGCGGTCGGCCAAAATGTCGGTGATGAGATACGCCAGGCGCGGCTCCAAAATCTGTTGGGCTTCCGGCTGGTTGTAGCTATAGAGCACATTGCCATTGCGATCTTCCACGCGCAGAATGGCGACCGGATCGAGCTCGCGGAAACCGGGGCGCTGCTTTTCCGCCGGCACCGGCTCGCCGTACATCACGCCGTTGTTGTCAAAGACCGAAAAGGCGTAGACCATGTCTATGAGGTGGACTTCGCCGCCGCCGAGCGTGAGGCTCAACCCGTAGTATTGCAGCCCTTTGTCGAGCGTATTGATGCCCATCCGATGCGCCGTCCGCAGCACATTATCAATGCCGGCGATGGACATGGCCTCGACGGCGGGGATGTTCAAAGAGCGCGCCAGTGCGTCTCGCAACGTCACTGCGCCGGAATACTTGCGGGTGTAGTTTTCGGGGACGTAAGGCGGCTTGCCTTCTCCCTGGTCGAAAGCCTTACGGACATCCAGGAACATGTGCGCGACGTTGTAGCCCTGCGAGAGCAGGGTCACGTAGGTGAAGGGTTTGAATGAAGAGCCCGGCTGCCGCAGCCCATCCACCGCGACGTTGTATTTGCCGTCAATCTCTTGATTCCAGTAATCCGCGCTGCCGACCATGGCCAGAATTTCCCCCGTCGTCGGGCGCATCATGATCATGGCGGTGTTGTTGACGTGCGAATCCATGCCGGCATACGCTGCGGGCATGTCCGGCAGATATTGCGCCGCCTCGCAGCCGGCGTTGACGGCCTCTGGCACGACGACGGCGGCGTCTTCGCCGCTGAGGATACGCAGGAACGCCTGCGAAGTGCAGGTCGCTTGCTCGTTGAGCTGCAAGTCCAGCGTCGTGTAGACGCGCAGTCCACCGCCGGCCACCCGCTCCGCGCCGAACATCTCCTCGAGCTGCCGGCGTACATACATCGAGAAATGGGGCGCTTTGATTTCGAAGCGCTCGTTCTGCTGAGCGAGTTGCCACGTCTCCGCGCGCGCCGCGGCGGCCTCTGCCGACGTGATGCATCCCTGCCCGACCATGACCTCCAAGACCACATCGCGGCGTTCCAGGGACTCTTCCGGTGCGTCAAAGGGGTTGATCAGGGGCGATTGTGGAATGGCGATCAGCGTCGCGGCTTCGGAGAGCGTGAGGGCGCTGGCGGGCTTATCGAAATATACCCGCGCGGCGGCGTCAATGCCATAGGCCAGGTGTCCGTAGTGATTGGTGTTGAGGTACCATTCCAGGATCTCTTCTTTGGGGTACAGGCGCGTCAGTTCAATGGCGATCAGGATCTCTTTGATCTTGCGGCTGTAGCTCTGCACATATCGCTCTTCCAGCGGGATGACGGTGTTCTTGACCACCTGTTGCGTGATCGAAGAGGCGCCCTGCACCGGCAGACCTTGCAGGTTGTTGACGAACGCGCGGGCCAGACCGCGCGGGTCAAAGCCCGCGTTGGTCCAGAAGCGGCGATCTTCCATCGCCACGGTGCCGCACGTCACGTACTCGGGAATTTCCGCATAGCGGATCCAGTTCCGGTCGCCGGCGTTGGGGTCAATCACCTCGTAGAGCAGATTTTGCCCCGTACGATCGTAGATCTTGGTCGTCTCGAAGGTCTGGACGCTGGCGGCGGCCACTTCGTCGGGGGTGGGCAGTCCCGCCGTGATGGCGCTATAAGCGGAGGCTGCGGCCCCGACTACCAGGCCTACCGACAGGGTCGTCGCTAACAGCGAGACCAGGATCACCACGCCAATGATCCGCAGGACCAGGTTGAAGCCCGTCTTACTGCGCGCCCGGCGACGCTCGCGCCCGGCGATAACGATCGAGCGCACTAGCGGCTTAGGGGTGAGTGTATGGTTTTCTGGCATCATCCTTAATTCAATCTCCGTTGTTGAGAGCCCCTCTAGCGGGTGCTCCCGGCGCAGAAATGCAGTCTGACCGCATCATCCAGGGGAAATTTACCACGGAGGCAGGGGGGATCCAGAGAAAAAACCTCGTGTTCTCTGGATCTCGGCGGTGAAAGGTTCTGCGCCGCTGACACTCTCTGGTTTCCGATAAACTCCAAGCCTGCATCAGGCTTATTATGCCTCAACCTGCCTGTTTGACAAGGGTGAATTTTTGATGCTTGACGAAATCCTATTTTCCGTTAGAATGTGGCGAGCCGGGTGGAGCCGGCGCTTTATGTTTGAATCACTGAGCGAAAAATTACAGGCAGTCTTCGACCGTTTGGGCAAACGCGGCGTCCTGCGTGAGGAAGACGTCAAAGCGGTGCTCCGCGAAATCCGGGTCGCACTTTTAGAGGCTGACGTCAACTACAAGGTCGTGCGGGATTTCATCGCGCGGGTGCAGGCCGAAGCGGTGGGGGAACAGGTCTCCAAGGCGCTCAATCCCGCCCAGCAGGTGATCAAAATCGTGCACCAGGAGCTGGTGACGACGTTGGGCGCGCCGGGGCGCCTGGAATTCAAGGGGCCGGCGCCGTATGTCATCATGCTGGTGGGGCTGCAGGGCTCCGGCAAGACGACGACTGTCGCCAAGCTGGCGCGTCATCTGCGCGAGAAGGGGCGTTTTCCAGTCATGGTGGCCGCGGACACTTACCGTCCTGCCGCGATCACCCAGCTCGAAGTCCTGGGGCGCCAGCTGGACATCCCCGTGTACAGCGAGCGGGGCAAGGTCACGCCGCCGGAGATTTGCGTGCACGGCGTCCAGGCGGCCAGGAGCCGTGGCGCGGACGTGGTGCTGCTTGATACCGCCGGCCGCTTGCAGATAGACGACGCGATGATGGAAGAGCTGGTGGCCATCCGCGAGCAGGTGCATCCGGTGGAGATCTTGCTCGTCGCCGACGCGATGACCGGTCAGGAAGCGGTCAACATTGCCCAGGGTTTTCACGACCGGGTGGGCCTCACCGGGCTGATTCTCACCAAAGTGGATGGCGACGCGCGCGGCGGCGCGGCGATCAGTATGCGCGCGGTCACGGGCGTGCCGATCAAGTTCCTGGGCACGGGCGAGAAGTTGGGAGCGCTGGAACCGTTCCAGCCGGAACGCATGGCCTCCCGCATCCTGGGGATGGGGGACGTGCTGACGCTCATCGAAAAGGCCGAGGCAGCCTTCGACGCGCAGGAAGCGGCGCGCATGGAGCAGAAGCTGCGGGAAGGCGACTTCGATCTGGAGGACTTCCTCAAACAACTGCGGCAGGTGCGCAGCATGGGGCCGCTCAATGAGCTCGTCGGCATGATGCCGGGGATGAACAAGGCGCTGCGGGGCGTCACCCTGGATGAGGCCGAAGCGGAACGTCAACTGAAGTCGGTGGAGGCCATCATCCTCTCGATGACGCCGGAGGAACGGCGTAACCCGCGTCTCTTAAACGCGAGCCGCAAACGGCGGATTGCGCGCGGCAGCGGCACGACCGTGCAGCAGATCAATCAGCTGCTCTCTCAGCATCGTCAAATGAAGGACATGCTGAACAAATTGAAGAAGGGGCATGGGCGCGGGCTCCCATT
>JAAZNO010000523.1 GCA_012798275.1 Chloroflexota bacterium | reverse complement strand
CGCGTTCGTCGTCCACGGCGATCCTCTCCCCGCGCAGGCGCTGGGCGAGGGCCTGCGCGCGCTGGGCTATCAGCGCATCGCCATTCCTATCCAGGGTGAGACCGTCAAACTATAAGGCGGGCAGACACCACAAGCCCTGGACTCGCGGCAAGACAGCTCTTACATCGCACAAGATCTTTCAGGAGGACAGCATGACAAATCTGTGGCACGAATTACCTCCCGGACCGACCGCCGAGCTCGACGTCGTCTATGTGGTCGTAGAAGTTCCTAAGCGTTCGCGGAACAAATTCGAGTACGATAAAAACGGCGGGTTCATCAAACTGGATCGCGTGCTGTATTCCTCGCTTCATTATCCGGGGGACTATGGCTTCATCCCCCGCACGCATTACGATGACGGCGACCCGCTCGACATCATCGTGATGACCAACGAGCCGACGTTTCCCGGTTGCGTCATCGAGGCGCGCCCCTTGGGGATCTTCCGCATGTTGGATCGCGGCCTCGCCGACGACAAAATCCTCGCCGTCCCCGCCACCGATCCGCTCTTCGATGGTTACCAGGAACTGGAGGACGTGCCCCCCCATTTTCTGGAAGAGGTTGCCCACTTCTTCTCGGTGTACAAAGATCTGCAACACATCGGGGTCAAAGTACTCAAATGGGAAGGGCGCGAGATGGCGCTGGCGGAAATCGAACGCGCGCTGGATCTCTACGCCAAATACCTGCGCACGAGCCGGTAATCCCCGACGAGACGACCTGTTCCTTCGGCGCATCGCCGGGAATGAAAATGTGAGTCGTAAGCAGAAGCCGCGACGGCTCGCGGGTTTGGCTGGGGATGGAATCCGCAACCTGGCAGGAGCTACCCGCGCTGAAACGCGTTGTTGGGGGGCGTATCAGCCCCAGAATTCATTCCAGGGCAGTCTGAGAACGGCCTGAAGTTCGCGTTACCCTTGCCACGCAAGTGATTCTGAGATTCGCTGATTCGCTTTTTCACTTTTTCACTTTTCGCTATTATTGCAAGGGTCCCGGCGCCTTACTGCGCCACGCGCAAAAAGATGCCCATGATCATCGGCGCCTGTACTATCCAGCTCTATTTGCCCGGCGTGAGCTCCCTCAAAGAGAAGCGCGGACAGCTCAAGCCGTTGCTCACTCAACTACGCCGTCGCTTTGAGGTGGCCGCCGCCGAAGTCGAGCATCAAGACCGCTGGCAATCCGCCGGCATCGCCGTCGTCACCGTCGCCAACGACAGCGGACACGTCTATGCCGTCCTCGAAAACGTCGTCCACTGGATCGAGGAAGAATACCGCGACCTCGAAGTCACCGGCTGGAACGTCGAATTGCGATGAGCCCTGGCCGACCTTGCCATTCAATTCTGCCAGAGTACAATAGAACCCCATGAGCGTGATTGATCAGATCAAAGACCGCCTGGATGTGGCGGAGATCATTGGCCGCACGGTGCCGTTGCAGCGCGCCGGCCGCAACCTGCGCGGTCTCTGTCCCTTCCACAGCGAGAAGACGCCGTCGTTCTACGTCTTCCCCGACAGCCAACGCTGGCAATGTTTTGGCTGCAATCGCGGCGGCGACATCTTCACGTTCGTCATGGAGACCCAGGGACTGGACTTCCGCGGCGCCCTGGAGGAATTGGGACGGCTCGCCGGCGTCGAAGTGCGCCCGCTCACCCCCTCACAGGTGCAGGCCGGCGCCGAGGCTGACCGGCTCCTCGCCCTCCATCAGGCCGCGGCGGACTATTACCACCAGCTGCTGCGCTCAGCGCCCCAGGCGGCTCATGCGAGAGCCTATCTACAACGGCGCGGTTTCAAGGACGAAACCATGGAGGTCTTCCAGCTGGGCTACAGCCTGCGTTCCTGGGACGCGTTGCGCACACACCTGTTGGGGCAGGGCTTTACCCTCGAAGACCTCGTCAAAGCCGGGCTGTTGGTGGAACGGGAGGAGGGCGGCACCTACGACCGTTTCCGCGACCGGCTGATGATCCCCATCCGCGACCGTCGGGGACGGGTCATCGCCTTTGGGGGACGGGTGCTCAATCCCGAGGACGAGCCCAAATACATGAACTCGCCGCAGACGCCCCTCTTCGATAAAAGCCAGGTGCTGTTCGGCTTCGATCGCGCCGGCCAGGCGATCCGCGAGGCCGACGCCGCGGTCATCGTCGAGGGCTACATGGACGTGATGATCTCCCATCAGGAAGGCTATCGCAACGTCGTCGCGCCGATGGGCACGGCCCTCACCGAAGCGCACCTCAAGCAGCTGCACCGGCTCACCCGGCGCTTCATCATGGCCCTCGATCCCGACGCCGCCGGCATCAACGCCACGCTGCGAGGCCTGGAGACCGCACGCCAGAGCCTGGAACGCGAGTGGGAGCCGGTTTTCGACGCGCGGGGGCTGATCGGTTATGAGGGACGGCTGAACGCCGAGATCCGCGTAGCGACCCTTCCCGACGGGCTTGACCCCGACGAGCTGATCTTGCGGGATTCCCGGCGCTGGGAACAGCTCTTGCAGGAGGCCCAGCCGGTAGTGCGCTTCGTTTTTGCGCACCTGCTGGAACAGGAAAACAAGGATGAGCCTAAGGCCAAAGCCCGCATCGTGGAGGCGATGCTGCCGCTGCTGCGCGACATCTCCAATCCCATCGAACGGGAAGGCTACACCCAGGAAATCGCGCTGCGGCTCGGCTTGGACGCGCGCATGTTGCTGGAGCAGCTGCGCGTGCGCGAGCGCGTCGAGGCGGTACGACGGGAGCAGACCCGCAACGAGCGCGAACACCCCCAGGATCGGGAGATGCACGCCTTGCGCACCCTGCTGGCCTATCCGGCGCTGCTGGAGCGCGTGGACATGGAATTGGTCAGCCTGGAGCTCGAGCCGCTCGGGGATGACGACTTCACCGCTGAGGGACGCCTGCTTTGGCTGGCGCTGCTGGAATTCATGGCCAACCCCGTTCTGGAATGGGAAGACCTGCTGCCGCCGGAGCTCGCAGCGCGCGTCAGGGAATGGACGCAAACGCCGTTGCCGGAAGAATCGGTGGAAGACTGGCTGCGCGATTTGCTGCGCACCATCCTCTGGATACGCGAAGGGCACGTGCGGCAGCGCATCGAAGAAGTCGGTGGGCTATTGCTCGAAGCGCAGGCCATGGGCGACCTCAAGGGCGCCGAATATGCCGCCGTCATGCCCAGACTGTCAGAAACGTTAATCCGCATTCAACGCGCCCTGTGGCCCAAACCACAGAAACGTTAACGAGGAGCACACCTGTATGGAAGCACCGGGTCACAACAGGACTGCCGCTGCCAAGAAAACCGCGCCCGCCGAAGAGAAGCTGGACGCCGATGCCGACCTGCTGGTAGAAGAAGATGAGGTGGAAGAGGAAGAAGAAGAAGGCAGCTGGGACAAAGAACCCTCGGCAGATGATCTGGAGCAGATTGAAGAGGAATACACCGATAGTGCCGCCGACCTGGTAGACGACCCGGTACGCATGTATCTGCGGGAAATTGGCCGCGTGGACCTGTTGGAGCCGCATCAGGAAATCTGGCTGTGCATTGTGCGCCAATGCGCGACCCAAGTAGCAGGATTGCGGCTGCTCTTGGGGAACGACACTAGCGCCGAAGCCCTGGCGGACACCCTGGTTCAGCAGTATGAAGAGCTCCGCAACGCCTGGAAGCTCGCGCTGCAGGCCGCCAAAGACGAGGGGTTGACGCTCCCCGCCCCCACCCAACTCCTCGATGAGGTCATCCTGCAACAAGGCCTGTTGCTCTCCTCCGGCCCGTCGGTGCTCTACCAGGCCATGGGACCCAATCACTGGAGCGAGGATCCCCAATGGCGTCCCATCATCATCAAATTGATTGACATGGTGAAGGCCGCCTATCTCCTGCCGCCAGACATGCTGCACAACTTGCGTGAGAGCCTCGCCCACAGCGAGCGCTGGCCGACAGTGCGGCGCGTCCGGCAAACCGTCCCGGCGCCCGACGTCGTGCTCCAGTGGTGGGACCAAATTGATATTCTGGCCGCCGATGCTCAACAGCTGCTCGTCCGCGCCAACCTGCGCCTGGTGGTCAACATCGCCAAGCGCTACGTCGGACGGGGCGTCACCTTTCTGGATCTCATTCAAGAGGGCAACATCGGCCTGCTACGGGCCGTCGAGAAATTCGACTTCACGCGCGGCTACAAATTTTCCACGTATGCCACCTGGTGGATTCGACAGGCGATCAGCCGCGCCATCGCCGACCAGGCCCGCACCATCCGCATTCCCGTCCACATGGTCGAAACCATCAACCGGCTGATGCGCGTTCAACGCCGGCTGACCCAGACCCTGGGACGGGAACCCACGCTCGACGAGCTGGCATTGGAGATGGACATGCTGCCGGTTGAGGACGTCAACGCCATCATCCAGGCACGCGCCAAGGATCAGCCCCTCCCGCCGCCGCTGGAACGCAAACTCCGCCGGGCCGTCGCCAAAGTGCGCCGCATCATCAGCATCTCCCAAGAGCCGATGTCGCTCGAAAGCCCCGTCGGCAATGAGGAGGACAGCGAGCTCTCCGACTTCATCGAGGACGAGAACCTGCCCGGCCCCATGGACGCCACTTCCATGCAGATGCTGCGCGAGCAGCTGCAGAACATCCTCGGCGAGCTGGGCGAACGCGAGCGGGAGGTCCTGGAAATGCGCTTCGGCCTCAAAGACGGCGAGCCCCACACCCTGGAAGAAGTCGGGCTGGCCTTCAACGTCACCCGTGAGCGCATCCGGCAGATCGAGTCCAAGGCCCTGCGCAAGCTGCGCCATCCGGGTCGCAGCCGCAAATTGCGCGATTTTCTGACGTAAAGGGAAGCCATGTTCAAACAAATCGAAATTCAGACCCGCACGAAGGTGGATCTCCTGGACATTACAGCGGAGATCGAACAAGCCATCGCCGAAGCCCCCATCGAGGAAGGCGTCTGTTTTCTCTTCTGCCCGCACACGACCGCCGGCATCGTCCTCAACGAGAACTGGGACCCTGCCGTCGAGCGCGATCTGGCGATGGTGCTGGAGCGCATGGTCCCGCCGGGGCTGCCGTACACGCACAGCGAGGGCAATGCGCCGGCGCACGTCAAATCGGTGTTGGTGGGCAGCGACCATTTCATCCTCATCACCCGCCACCAGCTCCAACTGGGTCAGTGGCAAGGGGTTTTCTTCGCCGAGTTCGACGGTCCCCGCCGCCGCCACATCTGGCTCCGCGTCATCGCTGCCGGCGAATAGTGAGCAAATAGTGAGCAGCCAGCTTCCAGCTTCCAGCACCCAGCAACCAGCTCCCAGCATCCAGCAACCAGCTCCCAGCATCCAGCAACCAGCTCCCAGCATCCAGCAACCAGCTTCCAGCTTCCAGCATCCAGCTTCCAGCTTCCAGCAACCAGCAGCCACTCTCCCGCCCCTCTCCTGGGAAAGCCTCGAGGCCCTGCTGCACCGCGTTCAGAAGCCGGGACGCTATGTCGGCGGGGAATTCAACGCCATCCACAAGCCATGGGATGAAGTCCACACGCGCGTCTGCCTCGCCTTCCCCGATCTCTACGACCTGGGGATGTCCAACTTTGCGCTGCAGATCCTCTACGACCTGCTCAATCGCCACGAGGACACCCTGGCGGAACGCACCTACCTGCCCGCGCCGGACATGATCGCTGCCCTCCGGCAGGCCGGCTTGCCGCTCTACACGCTGGAAAGCTATCGTCCCGTCGCCGCCTTCGATATCCTCGCCATCAGCACGGCTTACGAGCAGCTCTTCACCAACACGCTGGAGCTGCTCGATCTCGCCGGGATTCCCCTCCACGCCGCCGAGCGGGATGAGCGCCATCCCCTCGTCATCGGCGGCGGACACGGCGCCTTCAACCCGGAACCCATCAGCGACTTCTTCGATGTCTTTGTCATCGGCGAGGCGGAAGAGGTCATTCTGGAGCTGCTGGAGGCTTATCAGGCGGCGCGTGCCCTGCCCCGTGAGGCGCAGCTCCGCGCGCTGCTCCGCGTCGAGGGGCTGTACGTGCCACGTTTCTACCGCCCGGAATACACCCGCGAGGGCGATTTCGCCGGGATCACGCCGTTGATCGCCGAGGCGCCGCCGCGCATCCAACGCCGCATCGTAGGCACGCTGCCCCCCACTCCCATCCGGCAAATCGTCCCCAACATCGAGACGACCCACGATCGCGGCGTCATCGAGATTCAACGCGGTTGCACGCACGGCTGCCGCTTCTGCCAGGCGGGCATCATCACCCGCCCCGTGCGTGAACGCCCCGCTGCGGAGATCGCCAGCGACGTCTTCGCCATCGCCGCCGCCACCGGCTACAACGAAATCGGCTTCCTCTCGCTCTCCTCCGCCGATCACACCGAAATCGAGACGCTGCTGCAGACGCTCCAACAGCAATGCGCCGAGCTGCACCTGGGGTTTTCGCTGCCCAGCCTGCGCATTGACGCTTTCTCCGTCGCCCTGGCCGAGGGGTTGACCGGCAGCCGCAAATCCGGCTTCACCTTCGCGCCCGAAGCCGCCACCGAAGCGCTACGCCGCCGCATCAACAAAGACATCCGCACCGAGGATCTCCTCACCCTCGCCGGGGAAGTCTTCCAACGCGGCTGGCGCACCCTCAAACTCTACTTCATGATCGGCCTGCCCGGAGAGACCGATGAGGACGTCCTCGCCATCGTGGACCTGGCGCACGAACTGCGCCGCATCGGCGTGCGCTTTGGGGGACGCAAGACCGAAATCCACGTGAGCGTCAGCACGTTCGTTCCCAAACCGCAGACCGCCTTTCAATGGGAAGCTCTTGCGGATGCGGAGACCATCGCGCGCCGGCAAGCGCTGCTGTTTCAGCACCTGCGCGGACGGGGCCTCAAAGTCTCGTGGAACAAATACGCCGCCACCAGTATCGAAGCGCTGCTCACGCGGGGCGACCGGCGGCTCAACGCCCTCATCGAACGCGCCTGGCAGCTGGGGGCCCGCTTCGACGCCTGGGATGAATGGTGGAACCTCGACGCCTGGGAACAGGCCCTCGCCGAGATAGCGCCAGCGCTTTTCGGCTCGGTCGCCGCGCTGCGCGAGTATTTCCTGTGCCGCCCGCGCACCGAGGACGAGGTCTTTCCATGGGATCACCTGCTCAGCGGGGTGGAAAAGCGTTTTCTGCTACAAGACGCGCGTCGCAGCCGGGCAGGCGAATTCCTGAGCGACTGCCGCGAGACCTGTCACGCCTGCGG
>JAAZNO010000522.1 GCA_012798275.1 Chloroflexota bacterium | reverse complement strand
GTGCGCCGCGCCGATTTCCCGCATCAAGGCGATGAGAGGCTGGACTTGCTGCAGTCGCTGCCGGTTGTAGAGGCGGCGACGCATTCCGGGCGGCGGATTTTCCGGCGTGTACTTGCCGGTGAGGATCCCCTTGGCGAGGGGGCTGTACGCGATGATGGTCACCCCCAGGTCGCGGGCGGTCTGCAGCTGCCCGTTGCGCTCCGGCTCGCGGTGCAGCAGGCTGTATTCGATCTGGTTGGACGCGAGGGGCACGCCGCGCGCGGCGAGGGTGTTGAAGGCGCGTCCCATCTGGGCGGCGGAAAAGTTGGAGACGCCCACCGCGCGGGTGAGGCCTGCTGCCACGGCCTCCGCCAGACCCTCTGCCCATTCCTCCACCGGCAGCGGCGGGGAGGGGAAATGCACTTGATAGAGATCCACGCGGGGCAATTCCAACCGCTTGAGGCTGCGTCGCAGGGCGGCGAGCAATCGCGAGCGGTGCAATCGCCACGGATACGGCATGAATTTGGTGGCGACGGTGACGGTTTGGCCGCTCTCGCGCACAAATTGTCCCAGCAGCGTCTCAGAGCGTCCATTTCCGTAGGCTTCTGCCGTGTCAAAGAAGGCGACCCCTGCAGCGAGCGCCGCGTCGAAGGCCGCGCGGAGGTCGGCGTCGGTGTAGCCGCCCTTGCCGTAGTCCCACAACATGCGATCGCCCCATTGCCAGGTGCCGATACCCAGCGGCGGGACTTGAATGCCGGTCTTGCCTAACTGAACCAGTTCATCTTTCATGGGATTGCTCCAATTCATCCATGGCTGCGCGGATGAGCCGGGCGCTGGCGTGCAGCGCCGAGGTCTCCCACGCATTGAGCTTGAGCGGCAGGGCTTCCATCACCCCCGACCCGCCCACCAGATGGGGCAACGAGAGGGTCACCTCGTGCACCCCGGCGACTTCGGGCATGAGTGAGCAGACGGTGAGGATCGCGCGGTGATCGTGGGCGATGACGTCTACGATGCGCGTCAGCGCCGCGCCGATGCCGTAATACGTCGCTCCTTTGCCTTCAATGATGGTGTAAGCCGCATGGCGCACCTCGTCATCCATGGCGGCGCGGATCGGATCATCGAGCGGAATGCCACGCAACTGCGCGAAATCCTCCAGCGGCAGGCCGCCGATGTCCACGATGGACCAGGTGAGCACCTCCGAATCACCGTGTTCGCCAATGACGTAGCCGTGGACGTGTTGCGGATCCACTCCCAGACGGGTGCCCAACAGCGCTCGAAAGCGCGCTGTGTCGAGGGTCGTGCCCGATCCCATGATGCGGTGGCTGGGAATGCCATAGTCGGCGGCGATTTTTGTCGCGAGATGGGTCATCACATCCACGGGGTTGGTGGTGATGATGAGAATTGCTTGCGGCGCGTGCTCTATCACCTGCGGGACGATCTGTCGCAAGATGACGGCGTTGCGCTCCATGAGCTGCAATCGCGTCTCGCCGGGCTTTTGTGCGACGCCCGCCGTGATGATGACAACGCCGCTGCCCGCAAGATCGGCATATTCCCCGGCTACGACTTCGACGGGATGCACGAAGGGCACTGCGTGGAGAATGTCCGCCGCTTCCGCCTGAGCGCGCTTCTGGTTGACGTCTACCAGCACGACTTCGGTGGCGACGCCGCGCATGACGAGGGCATACGCCGCCGTCGCTCCTACAAATCCACTGCCTGCAATGCCAATTTTCATAGTGTCACCTCGAACCGGTTCATTTCAAAAAGGGCTGCGGGCACATCAGTGCTTTCCTGTGCCGTCACATCGAATTTGCTCTAAATGTATCTATTTTACCTGATATTTTAAGTCAGATTTGAATTTCTGCAAGCGGTCAAACCTTCGCGGAACCAGTCGGGCATGGGGCGCTCGTGCGCCCAGCGGGCAAAACGGCTCTTATCCTGCAGATAGAAGTTGCGGTAGCTGGCGATGGCGTCCTCGCTCTTGTACTGTTCCGGCATAACGAGGGCAAAGGGCGTTAGACCCCGCACCGGGAAAACTATTTCATCCATGGTCTTGCGACACCAAAGAATCACCTCATGTTCGGCGTGCTCCTACGCCGTCGCCGCTGGCCCGTGACTTATCTGGGCCAATCCGTGCCGTTGCCGGATCTGGCGGCCTTTGTGGCCCAGACCGCGCCGCTGGCAGTGCTCTTTGTCGCCATGCGTGAGGAATCGGCAGCGC
>JAAZNO010000074.1 GCA_012798275.1 Chloroflexota bacterium | reverse complement strand
GTGACCGCGCCCGACACGGCGACCACCCTGGTCAATAGCGACTACGGCGTCTGGGCCAGCGACTGGACCACCCGCACGGTCGGCAGTCCTGTCAGCACCGTCGTGAAAGAACCCCGGCCTTCCATCCTCTCCATCTACGACCTGCAGTACACCACCGTTGCTGGCGATGGAACATATCCTTCGCTCTATGTGGGCGAGGTTGTCACCACCACCGGCACGGTCTGCGCGCTGCTCACCAAAGGATTCATCCTGAGCGAGGCGACCGAGCCATGGCGCAGCATCTACAGCTAT
Organism: Chloroflexota bacterium; assembly: GCA_012798275.1. Classification (GTDB taxonomy): domain Bacteria; phylum Chloroflexota; class Anaerolineae; order B4-G1; family SLSP01; genus JAAZNO01. The sequence continues at coordinate 4,470 of JAAZNO010000074.1, read as the reverse complement.
ACGGGAACCGGCGCCAAGCCGCAGCTGGGCGGAGAATACCTGCTCCGTGGCACACTGACGGAATACTACGGGACGACCGAGTTCAGCTATCCCGGCAGGGCGTATCAAGGCACCGGCGATGATGTCTGCACGCCCACCGTGGTGACCGCACTCGACGTTCCGGCAAACACAGCTTCCCAGAGTGAGGCCTATGAATCCACGATAGTGGAGTATCACACCATCACCATCACGGCCGTGGAAACCTATGGCGCTCTGTTTGAGGATAGCAGCGGCGGCACAGGCTCTATTGGCCAGTTGAGTTATTACCCTGCCGATATAGCCGTAGGGCAGCGATACGTCTATGTGCGGGGGCCGTTGATTTATGACCGTAATAAATACCGCGTCATGCCGCCAACCGCCGCCGACATCAAGCTGCTCGACCTGACGCCGCCGACTGTCTCCGCGACACTGCCGGCCAACGGCGCGACCGGCGTCAGCCCCTATCAGCCGCTCTACGCCACCTTCAGCGAGCCCGTCAACCCCACCACAGTCAACACCTCCACGTTCTCGCTGACCGGCGGCGAGGGCGCGGTTACGGGAACGGTGACCTATGACGCAGCCACGCAGCAGGCGACCTTCACACCGGAGGCCGCCCTCGCTTCGAACAGCGCCTACACGGCAACCCTGACCGCCGGGGTGAAGGACCTCTCCGACAACGCGCTGATCCCCTACAGCTGGAGCTTCACCACCGGCGCGGAAGATACCACGCTGCCAGCAGTGACCGCGCGCACACCCACCGCGGACGCGGTAGACGTGGCCCTCAACGCCAACATCGTCGTCACTTTCAGCGAGAGCCTCAAACCCGCGACAGTCGTGGGCGGCAACTTCACCCTCACGGGGCCTTACGGCGCCGTGCCCTGGGATAGCGTCGCCTATGACCTGGCGACCTCACGGCTGACGCTCAATCCGGGCGGCCTGCTCCTCCCGGAGACGGTCTACACCTTCACCATCGCGGTCGCCGTCACCGATTGGGCCGGCCTGCCGGTCGTCGCCACGGACCGCGTGTGGAGCTTCACCACCCGGCCCGAACCGCCGATGAACGCTTACCTCGGCGATCTGCACAACCACACCGGCTACTCCGACGGCTCGCTGACCCCCACCGACGCCCTCACCCGCGCCAAAGCCGCCGGGCTGGATTTCCTGGCGATCACCGACCATTCCTACTCCATTGATGATACGGAATGGGCCGACACCCTGGAGCAGGCCGAGGCCTTCACCGAAAACGGCGTTTTTGTGGCCCTGCGCGGCTTCGAATACACCCAGGGCGCGGAAGGACACATCAACGTTTACAACACCGTCCGCCATGCCGTCCGCAGCGACGTCGGCTTCACCTATGCCGACTACACGCCCAATCTGGAGCTGGGGCAGACCGTGGACGGTTTCTATCACTGGCTGGCGATCACCGGCACGCAGGCGCTGGACGGCTACGGCACGGTGATGCAGTTCAACCATCCGGGCTGGATCAACTTCAACGATTGGAAGTATCATCCCGAAGTCGAAAGCATCGCGCAGCTCGAGGAAATCGGCAACGGGTGGGGCAGCTCGTACTTCTTCTCCTGGGACGAGTGGGTCCGCTCGCTCGATTACGGCTGGAAGGTCGGCGCGACCAACAACTCCGACAATCACACGCCCAACTGGGGCACGATCACGCCGCATCGCACCGGCGTGGTGATGCCGGCGCTCACCAAGGGCGACTTGCTCGACGCGCTGCGCGCCGGCCGCACCTATGCCTCGGAGGACTCCAACACCGGGCTCTTCTTCAAGGCCAACGGCTATTGGATGGGCTCGGAGCTCCCCAACACCGGCAACCTCACCTTCGAAATCTGGGGCGAGGATCCGGATGACGAGCTCACCACGAAGCTGGAGCTCTACACCGACGGCGGCGTGGTCGTCACCTCGACGCAGCCGACCGGCGCTGCCTTCGACTGGAGCTTTGCGCTCGACGTCACGCCCGGCGTGCACTACTACTTCGTGATGGCGACGCAGGCGGATGGCGACCGCATCGTCTCCTCGCCCGTGTGGACGATGGGTGAGGAAGACGTCAGCATCACCGATTTGACCGTGCAGCCGACCATCCCCACCATCTACAACCCCAACCTCTTCACGGCGCGCGTCACCAATCGCGGCGCGACGACGCAGACCCTCACAGTCACCTTCAGCATCAACGGTAGCCCCATCGGCTCGGTGCCGGTGACGGTGCCGCCCTGCAGCACCGGTCCCTGCGCGGACGTCTACGCCAACATCACCTGGCAGGCCACCGAGGTCGGCCCCGTCGAAGTCGTGGCGGAACTGCAAGGCGCACCCGCTTCCGACGCCCCGGAGGACAACCGCGCCACCCTGCAGCTCAACGCGACCGACGAGCGGGTGCCGCTGATCATCATTGACAACGGGCACAACAACATTGCCTCGGATCTCAACAGCGTCCGGCCCTTCGTCAATGACATGACGGCCCACGGCTACAACGTGCTCTTCAACCTCGATGAGATCACCGCGACCGACCTGAACACCGCGACGACCCGGCTGCTCATCATCAACGCCTTCGGCCCCGCGCCGCTGACGGATGCGGAGCTCACCGCGATCGCCGACTACGTGGCGGCAGGCGGCAGCCTCTGGCTCAACGGCCTCTCCGACTACACCGGCAAGGTGGAATGGGCTGACACCGTCGCCGACCGGCTGAACGCCATCGTCGCGGCGGCAGAGACCCGCACTGGCCAGCAAGTCCCCATCCGCATGAACGACGACGAAGTGCTGGATGGCAACAACAACAACGGCTATCAGTGGGGCGTCGTCTGGCACCTCTTCCCCTCGGCCTTCACGACCGGCATCGGGATGAACGTGGAGGGCGTCCAGACCTGGTCCGTCTCCTCGTTGGTGGATCGCAACCACCAGGGCCTGAGCCAGGCCGACCTGGGCGAGAACGGCTTCATCGCGGTGTTGGGCGACCTGGATGCCGGCTCTTCCAGCGGCGCGCACTACACCAACGTGCCCAACCGCACCCATAACACCGACGCCGATTCCTGGGGCGACGCCTACCTCTACCCTGCGGACGAGGCGCTGCCGAGCGCTGCCGGCTACGACATCCCCGGCGCGCCAGGGCGCTTCTTCTTCTACGGCGATTCCAACGACCCCTTCAACATCTTCTCCTACACCGCCGGCGACGGACGCCAGAACGAGATCTTCAACCTCGAGACCGTGATGTGGCTGCTCGGCGAGCCGCTGCAGAAGCAGACGATCGCCGAGGTGCGTGAGGGTGAGGACGATCCCGTCAACCTGCGCAAACTGGTGTGGGTCGAGGGGGTGGTCACCGCCGCCTACGGCGAATTCTTCGACGTGCTCTACGTCCAGGATGAGACCGGCGGCATCACCGTTTTTGCGCCCGCGGGGACGGCCTCTGCGGCGGTAGGAACCATGCCCGAACGCGGCGACTTCGTCCGCGTGTTGGGCACGGTGGACAGCTACCAGGGCGACACGGAGCTGCAGTTCTTTGAAACGGAGCAGATCCAGGTCATCACGCCCACTTACGTGAGTCCCACCGAGCTGGCGCTGGGCGGCGACTTCCTGCGTCCGCTGAGCACTGCCGCAGCAGCGTCGGAAGCGAATGAGGGATGGCTGATGGTGGTCACCGGCACGGTCACCGCCAAAGCCGCCGACAACAGTTACCTCCTCGTGAATGACGGCTCTGGCCCGGTGCGCGCTTTCCTGGATGGCTACAACGGCACGTGGGAAACCGTCCACGTGCTGGATCGCGTGACCGTGGCCGGCCTGGGTTCAGAGGACTACGACGGTCAGCGCATCCGCGTGCGACACTTCCAACACGACACCCGTCCCGACGATGCGGCGGTGCTGGCGCCGGTTGCGGATCTGAGCCGCTCCTTCAAGGAAGTCAGCACTGCCGCCATCTACCCCGGCGAGCGGCTCACCTACACGCTCAACTTCGTCAACACCGGCAACCTCACCGCTACGGTGGAATACGCCGATGTGCTGCCGACCGTCCTCACTCTGGTGAGCGGCGACCTCGAAGGTACCGTGGAAGTCGGCCCGCTGGAGACGGTGCAGGTCCTCCTCGTAACGCAGGTCAAGCCGGCGACTCCCGCCGGTACGACATTCGCCAACACCATGTCAGTGGATGATGGCACGACCATTTCGGAGTTCACCTCACCGGAGACGACCGTCCTCTCCATGCCCGAACTCGTGATCACCAAGACGGTCCAGCCAGTCGCCAATGTCGCCCTGGGGGAGGAGGTGACCTACACAATCACCCTCCGCAGCACCGGCAATGACACCGCGCAGGGGATCGCCCTCACCGACACGCTGCCCGCCGGAATCACCTTTGGCGCGTTCGTCGTCGCCAACGGCGCGACGCAGACCGCCGGCGTGATTCACTGGAGCGGGCAGCTCGGGGCCGGCGCCAGCGTCCAGATCGTCTTCACC
>JAAZNO010000521.1 GCA_012798275.1 Chloroflexota bacterium | reverse complement strand
GACGGTCGGCGAGCCGGGAACGCCGATGAGCTCGGGGTCCGCTGCGAGCGCGGCAGCGTCCCATACCGTCAGCTGCTCCGGCGCAAAAGCCCACGATTTGAGGCGGTAATCCATGAAGCGCGGCTCGTTCGCCGCCGTCTCGACGGAGAGCACGGCGGGCAGAGGAACTTCCAGCACCTCGTGCCCCCCCTTGATCTCCCGCCGACCGCGCACCGTTCGTCGTTCCGGGTCGAGCGTCACGCGGTTGAGCATGGTGATCTGCGACCAGCCGAGCCATTCGGCGATGCCCGCCGGCACCTGGCCCGTCGCGCCGTCGGAGGATTCGACCCCGCAGAGCACGAGATCCGCCCCGCCAAGTTTCTCGATGGCCCGTGCGAGCGTGTACGTCGTCGCCAGCGTGTCGGCGCCGCCGAAAGCCCGGTCGCTGAGGAGGGTGAGGTGATCCGCGCCCATCGCCAGCGCCACGCGCAACACCGGCTCGAAGAACGACGGCCCCATGGACAGCAGCTCGACATGCGCGCCGTGCTGTTCCTTGAGCTGCAGCGCGAACTCCACCGCGTTCATATCCGGCGGGTTGAGCTCCGACCGCGCCGAGCTCCGGTCCAGCCGCCAGGTCACGGGATCCACGCGGACTTCTTCAGGTTTGGGGACGACCTTCACGCAGACAATGATTCGCAAGTGGAACATGGTCACCTCGTTTGGAGTTCCGGTTTTCCTGTCGGAGCAGCAGTGGCGCGGGGCGATTCGTCAAGATGTTGTTGAAGATAGACGATAAAGCCGCCGATGAGCCGCCCGGTTTCTTCCGAGAGAGCGTAAATCTGATCGAATTGTTGCTGAGTGATATACCCCTCATCCAACGCGATATAGGCCTGCGCACGGACTTCGCCCGCCGAGCCTTTGGCAATGTAAAGATAGCGAGTAAACGTGCGATTGCTCTGGCTCTCAAAGCCCTCGGCGATGTTGGAGATGACGGAGACGGCCGCGCGGCGCATTTGATCTCGCAGACCGAAATCCCGGCTAAATGTCCCTACCCCGGTAAGCGTATACACCAGCCGGCACAGCTCTCGCCCTTTCTGCCATCCCAGAATCTCCTCAAAGTGCTCAATTCTAGCCATGTTTATCCTTTCATTCACAACTCGCAACTCGCAACTCACAACTCGCAACTCGCAACTCACAACTCACAACTCACAACTCGCAACTCCCAACTCTCATCTCCCAACTTTCAGCTTTTCAACTAACGCCGGCAACACCTCGCGCACATCCCCCACCACACAGTAATCCGCGTGATTGAAGATTTCGGCGGCGGGATCGTTGTTGATGGCAATGACGGTCCCCGCATCCTGGATGCCGACGACAAAGTGAAACGCGCCACTCACGCCACAGACGAGGGCGATTTTGGGCCGGCAGACGACGCCGGTCTGCCCGATCTGCCGCGTGCGCTCGATGTAGCCTTCATCCACCGGCGGACGGGTGGCGCCCACCTCGCCGCCGAGCAGCGAGGCCAGTTCCCGCAGCGTGTCGAAATCCCCCTCCATGCCGCGCCCGCCCACGACCAGCACCGGCGCCTGGCTCAGATCCAGGCCCGCGCCCACAACCCGCTCGATCACGCGCGTGTGGAGCCTCTCCGCCGTGAGCGTCACCGGCACCGGGACGAGCTCGCCGCGCCGGGCAGGGTCGCCCGCGCGGAGCGGGAACACGCCTGGCCGGAAAGTGGCCATCTGCGGACGATGATGCTGCATCTCCAGGAG
>JAAZNO010000520.1 GCA_012798275.1 Chloroflexota bacterium | reverse complement strand
GACGTGCCGCCCTTCGACGAGGGATAGGCGCCTCACGGGGCGAGCAGGCGACGGTAGAGGCGGTACGTTTCGGCGGCGGCGCGCTCCCAGGAGAACGCCGCCGCGCGGTGTAGACCGCGTTCCCGCAAGTCGGCGCGCAGGTCGGCGGCGGTGAGCAGGCGTCGTAGCCCCTCGCGGATCGCGTCCACGCTGGTGGGGGACACGGTCAGCGCGGCGTCGCCGACGACCTCTGGCAGCGCGGAAGTGTCGCTGCAGAGTACCGGTGTGCCGCAGGCCATCGCCTCCAGCGGCGGAAGCCCAAAGCCTTCGTAGAGGCTGAGGAAGGTGAAGGCGCGCGCGCCAGCGTAGAGCGCGGGCAGGTCCTCATCGGCGACGTAGCCGGTGAAGCGTATCCCTTCGCGGACCGGCGAAGCTTCCAGCGCGGTGTAGAAATCCTCGACCAGCCAGCCGCGCTTCCCCACGATGACGAGCGGCGGCGCCTCCCCGGCGCGATAGAGCGGCTCCCAGGCATGGAGCAGGCGGGTGAGATTCTTGCGCGGCTCGATGGTCCCCACGTAGAGCAGGTAGGTTTCCGGCAGCTGATAGCGCGCGCGCGCGGCGGCAATGCGCTCTGGCGACTGCGGCCGGAATTGCGGATCGGCGGCCTCATGGATGACGGTGATTTTCTCCGGCGGGAGGCCGTAGGCGGCAATTACGTCCTGGCGGGTGGCCTCGGAGACGGCGATGAGGTGCGTGGCGCGGCGACAGTAGAGCGGCAGCGTGGCGTTGAGATACCAGCGGTTGAGCCGCTTGTGGTGCTCTGGCAGATGGCGGAAGATGAGATCGTGGACGGTGAGGACGGTGGGGATGTCACGCAGCGGCAGGAGCAGATGCTCGGTCGCGTGGAAGAGCGCCGCGCCGGGCACGAGGCGGTTGAAGGGAAGGCGCGCCAGCTGTCCGGCCCAGACCAGCATCCGCCAGGGTTTGTAGCCCAGCGCGACGGTGTGAGTGGGGAGCTGCTCCAGTCCGGCGAGGGGGCTGATTCCACGCTCCGCATTGTAGAAGAGAGCGAGCTCCTCAGGCGCGAGAGCCGCGAGGGCGCGGGTGAGGCTCTCGGCGTAGCGGCCCAGTCCTGCCCGGTGATGCACGGCGGCGGAAACGTCGAGGGTGAAGGACACGCTCAGGCCTCAGTCTCGCGGGTCAGTTCTTCCAGACGTTGCAGGAGCACGGCGTCCATTGAGCCCTCTTTCCTTGAACGGTCTGCACGGAGGTCGGGCTCCAGATTGGCAGAGAGCAAGAGCGCGAGGTCTACATCTGAGCCGGGACGGGCCCGGCCTTGCGCCACCGAACCAAAAAGGTAGGCCGCGACCACTTCGTCTTGCATCGCCAGGAAGGCGCATAGAGGTTGGAAGTCTATCGCTAGCGGCGAGGGCATCATGGTGACAGCTCCGGCTAACAGGTAAAGCCTTGTTCGGCGAAGTGCGGGTCGAAGGTGAAGACGCTGCGCAGCCCCAGGGCGCGCATCAGGGTGAAACTGGTGCAGTCCACGAGGCTGAGCTG
>JAAZNO010000519.1 GCA_012798275.1 Chloroflexota bacterium | reverse complement strand
TTCTCCCTGCGCCGCGTGGAGGTGGCAAGCGGCGCGGTCGTAATCCTGATCACCAATGAGCGCACGGATGAGTTCGACGTCGCCGGCTGGGTGGGGAACGAGGCCGGCGGCTTCGACATTGTCATTGTTGGGCCGCAGGGCAGCGAGCGCGTCAGCGATGGCGGGCGGAGCCTGATCTCGGAACACACGTTTGTGGGCAGCTGGATTGAAGAGCCGTGAGTCAGGACTCAACGTGCGAAGGTGGGCACGTGCGAAGGTGGGCACGTGCGAACGTGTGAAGGTGTGAATGCCTTCTATTCGCCATTCGCTGATTTTCGAGAGCCCGGGAATGCCAGACTTTGAAGGCGTGCGCACATATCTGCTGGAGCTGTTGGCGCGCAACTTGCCGTCCGATCTTGCCTATCACGGGGTGCATCACACACGCGATGACGTGTTGCCCGCCGCTGAACGGCTGGCAGCGCAAGCCGGGCTCGATGCAGAGCAAGCGCTGCTGCTGAAGACCGCCGCGCTCTACCATGACGCGGGATTCCTGCACCGGTACGCTGATAATGAGACATGGGCCGCTCACCTCGCCGGGCAGACCTTATCCCAGTTCGGCTACGCCCCCGAACAGATTGCGGACATCCAGGCGCTGATTGAGGCGACTCGCATGCCCCAACACCCACAGGGGCTGCTCCAGGAGCTGCTCTGCGACGCCGACCTGGATTCCCTGGGCCGCGAGGATTTCCTGGAGACCAGCCACAACTTGCATCGGGAACTCGAGGCGCACGGCGCTTCCATGCCGTTGAAGGAATGGTATCGGCGGCAGCTGGACTTTCTTTCCACGCACCGGTATTTCACCGCGGCAGCCCGTTCCCTGCGCGATGCGGGGAAACAGCGAAACATCACCGAGCTCCAACGCCGCCTCGCAGAACTCTGATCAGGACACGCACCAGGCCCTGCGACGCGACGGCGCACAGAACGCGGAGATGTGATCCAAATGCGCCGCCTCTTTTAGAAACGACGCCCCTCCTTCTGCTCCCCCCCCCAAAAAAAAGCCCGGGGCCGATACAAGCGGCCCCGGGGGAAGAGCTCTTGAAAAGAGCCAGGCCAGCGGCTTAGCGCCGTCTGCGCCACCAGACCACGAAGCCCAGGCCCAAGACGCTCAGAAGCGCCAGGCCGCCCCACTGCACGGAGGGGCCAGCCGTCAACGCCGCCAGGGTGATGGCAGAGGGAGTGAATTGCCAGGCGTAGTCCTCCACCTCGCCATCACTGACCCCACCCGTAGGCTCGGGCGTCCCGCCGGTCGGATAGAGCCGGAAGCGCGCGTTGACAGGCGCGCCCGTGGTGTAGACCGACGGAATAGTGATTGCCAGCGAGTTATCGCCGGTGACGATGGAGTCCTGGAAGCCCAGCTCGCCCAGATCCCCAAAGTCCCCATCGCCGTTCCAGTCGAACCACGCCGCCAGGAAGCCCGTCGCGCGGACCACGTTGCTGCCCATGGTCACGGTGAGATGCACCGTCGCAGCCGGCGTCCAGTACTCGCCTGAAGCACGCCTCACGCCATCATCGGTGTCATCCGAGGGCACGCTCTCATCCGTGACGCCGGTCCCAAGCCACACCGTATGAGGAGGAGTGTGCCAGGCCACGCCGTAGACAGAGTCGTCACTGTAATCCGCGGCAAGCAGATTCAGATCCCACTGCGTTTCGGCAGGCAGACTGCCAGGATTGTCCGTGTTATGGGTCACCACGTTCGTCAATGGCGAAACGGTAGCCTCAGCATTGACCGTCGCCTGGTAGGTGATGAGGACGGGGTCCGTCGTAGGAATGTACCAGTCGAAGCAGATGGCCATGCCGTTCTGGAGCGTGTCGAGCGCCGCGTCATCGAAGGCATACTTGAGCCCAGCCGTGCCTGTCGCATTCTCAATGCCGATGGTGCCGTAAGGAATAGGAGTATCCAGGGCGATGTTGTCGTAGGCGAAGACAAGGTCCGGATCGCCCAGGGTGGGATCGGCCGTGCGCCATGCAAAGACCTCAAAGTCAAGGGTCTGTGTCGAATCACCCCACGGTTGCACGTCATCGTATTCAATGACGGCGCCGCCGGTAGTCCCGCCAAGGGTGGCCAGGCTCACGCCGCGGTTGGCCGGCCCATCATAGATGATTTCCCAATCGTTCCAGAACATCGCCAACAGGTTGTTGGGATCGGCAGGATTGGGGATGTCCTCATTGATCCAGGGAGTCGTGCCCGGGGTAGAATCGAAGAACGCCATGCCGTCATCGGTGAAATCCATGCCGGTATAGGCGCTGCCCCAGTAGGTAAAAGGATCTCCAGTGGCAAAAGCGCCGTACCACTGGGTGTCGCCGAAGATGGCAGAGTTAGCCGAGATGCCAAAGGCCTGCAGGTTGAGATAGGCCCCGCTGTTCGCCGACGGCACCGCGCACGCCGCATTGTCAAGGCTGGTCGTCATCAGATACTGCGGCGTCGGCGCATACATCGTCCCGCTCCACGTCAGCATGTTGCCCGTCACATTCACCACACCCGCCGTCGCCGAAGCGGAACCGGGGACGTAGGTCAGGCCGGTAGGAAGGGTGTCGGTGAGCCAGTAGGTTAGATCCACCGGCGTGACGTTGGGCTGCACGGTGAGGGTGTAAGTCACAGTGTCGCTGAAGGCAGCGGTATCGGTCGAGGCCGTCTTGGTCACATCATCCTCGTGCCGGATGAGGTTCACCGGGATGACGCCGATGTCGCCCTCATTGCCGGGCGCGCTGCCCAGCGAGAACGCGCCGTACCAGCGGTCGCCCGCGGCCATGGCGGGTTCATCCCAGAAGAGCTGCAGGTCGAAGGGCTCCATCAGCGGCACACTGTCGGGGCCTTCGAGGACCATGTTGCCCGCGTCAGTGCCGGGGACGATGCCCACGGCTAACGTGATAGCGTCGGGCTGTTCCGCCGATCCCTGCCAGTTCTGCACGATGACGAGATAAGTCCCGGCATCGGGATCGTTGAGGTTACAGTACTCGCTCCACGAGGGGGTGCTGCTGACGCAAACTTCGGCGAATGATCCTCCACCCACGTCATAGAGCACGAAGAGATCCACGTCGGGGGCTTCGGAGGCCGTGATTTCGGCTACGAATCGTTTGGCGCCAGTGGGGACGGTAAAGAAGTCATAGTAAACCTGGCTCAGATCGTCGTAAGGATCCCCGTTGGTAGGATCCTGCAAGAGGGAGAAGTCGTACAGGTCGGCCGGCGTCAGCCCGAAGGACTCGACGGTCAGGGTGAGGATTTCGATGGCCTGCAGGCCTTCGATCATCTGCGAGCCGGCATTGCGGCGCGTGTGGACCTCAACCAGGTCAGGCAACACACCCGAAGTGGGCACGACCGCTACCGGCAGATGGAGCACGGGGCTGCCATCATCGGGGGTCAGGATGACCGTCCCGAAGAGCCATTCGCCGTCCGTTTCGCCGCTCACGTCCGCCGTGAACTCCACCAGCTGGGTTCCATCAGCGGCCACGGTGAAGCTCGCCGGATTGGCAGCCAGGGCAATATCGCCGGTGAAGGAAACCGTCCAGGTGATCACCTCGCCGGTGGTATTGCGGAAAGTGCGCTCCCAGGAGCATTGCTGGAGGCAACTGGCGTTCGCCAGACTGGCGAGGTTGAGGGTGGTGGGATCGCCGCCCACGGCGGGATCGGCGTCCTCATAATGGGTCGTGGTCTCATCGAGCACGAGGCCCGCCAGCGCTGCGCCGGTGAGGTCGAGCCGGCCCGCGCCCACGTCAAAGGGATCCGCCGGGGTCGCCTCGTCTTCCTTCAGCAGGTTCGACGTCCAGCTGGTCAGCATCAACGCGGATTGCACCTCCGCCGGCGTCCAATCAGGATGCACCGCGCGGATCAGCGCTGCCGCGCCCGCGACGTGAGGGCTGGCCATCGAGGTGCCGCTCATCAGGCCGAAGGCATCCGCGTCGCCCGCATACGCCGCGAGGATGTTCGTGCCGGGCGCCATAATATCGGGCTTGAGCACATTCGCGTTGACGTTGGGCCCGCGCGAGCTGCTGTCATTCATGACGTCGCCCCAAGCGGCATTATGGATGATGGGAGAAGCAGTGAGGGTCGCGGTGTAAACATTGACGTCGCTGTCCACCAACCAGGCGCGCAACAGCTCCGCGTTGTCATAGGTGACGTGCGTGCCGGGCATGCCCAGATCGGTGGCATAGGTCTGCGAGCCAGTAGCGGCAGTATTGGCGATGATCACGCCGCCGGCGCCTGCCGCCCGCACATGCGCGGCCTTATCCACCAGATAGTAGATCCCCCGATCGCAGACGACAATTTCGCCGTGCCAGGTACCAGGGGGGAAGGGATTGGTGGGGCTATCCTGGGGACCCAGGCCGCACAGAGCATTGCCATAATCAGCGGCGTAGACGATCCGCGCCCGGTACTCCCCGGAGACGCCCGTGCCGGGCATGTCCGCCGGCGGGGTTCCGCCTGCCATATCCACCACGCCATTCGGCCCAAAGCCACGATCGTGCGTGCCGTTAGCCACGGTGGTCATCCAGGGAGAGTTGCCGGGCGACCCGACTGTACCCGCGCCGGGGCCCTCATTGCCCGCCGAGGTGGCGACGAAGACCCCCGCATCGCGCGCCGCCAGGTACGCCAACGAATCGGGATCGCTCCAGGGGTCATAGGGCCCGCCGCCGATAGAGTAGTTGATCACGTCCACACCATCGGCCACCGCATCCTCAATGGCCGCCAGGATGGAGTCGCCCTGGCATCCTGAGCCCGTGCAGACGTCGTAGGCAATGATGTTGGCGTGCGGCGCCATGCCAGACATGCGAACAAATTCCACGCCAGCAGCCAGGGTGGGGGAGAAAATGACGTTGCCGGCCGTGGTGCTGGCTGTGTGGCTGCCGTGAGAATTGTCATCCTCAGGGTTACCGCCGGAGCTGGGATAGCTGTAGACGCCGATCAGCTTGTCGTTACAGACCAGACTGGGATCGTAGTTCGGGTGTGAGGGATTGCACCAGCCGGTGTAGGTGCCGGCGCCCAGGGGATTGGTGTGATTGTAGCCATCGTCGCCGACGTCGGCAAACGAGGGATGATCCATGTTGATGCCGGTGTCAATGATGCCGACGATGATCCCCTCACCCATGGTGCCGGGCAGCCCGCCGGTGTTCGAGCCGTCCCAGATCCCCACCGCATCGAGATACTGAGGGCTGGTGTCGGTCTGAATGGTGCGCGTGTAGTTACGCACGACGCGCAGCACGCCGGGCAGTTGCGCTATCTTCGCAGCCTCTTCGGGGGTCAGCGTGAGCGCCAGGCCATTGTAGGCGTAGCGATAGGTGTGTTGCACCTTGACAGAGCGCCCCAACGTCTGTTCCAGGCGTGTCAGGAACTGAGTTTGCTGTTCGGCCAGGTAGTTCAAATATGCCTTGCTGGCAGCGCTTTGAACATCCAGTTTGACGGCGCCGGTCGCAGCGGGGCTGGTAGGCTGTAAGCCGCGCACGCCGCCGCGATAGCTGGCCAGAGGCTCGCCTTCCAGTTGGATGATGTAGAGAGCCGGGCCCTGGGCGTCTTTCACCTCGTACAAGACCTCTCCCGGTTTTGGAGCAGGCGTATGGAGTGTCACCTCACTCGCCGCGACCGGCTCCAGGCGCAGATCCTTGCTATGATCGCGTCCCACAGGGAGAGACAGAGGAGGCGTAGGGGGCATGTCCTGCGCCTCCGCCATCGCCGGCACCGCCGGGGACGGCGCCGCTGCGACCGAGATGCCAGCAGTGCTCAGCATCATCGAGAGCAGCACCCATAAACCAAACCATCGCCAAGTTTTAGATTTCATAGTAACCCTCCTTCAAAAATGGCCCCGAATGAACACGAATTTCACGAATCAGAAATTGAAATTCCTGGTCCCCCAGGGCTGATACGTCCCCCAACAGTGCGCTTCAGCGCGGTGGGCTCCTGTCAGGCTGAGGATTCCATCCCCAGCCGAACCTCACATTTTCATCCTTGAATGATGTGCGCCAGCATATGGCGGCTCCTTCAAAAATAAATACGTGTCCACGTGCGAACGTGGACACGTTCACACATTTCGGCGTCCAATCAACACCGGAGAATCATAGAACGCTGATTTTCGCAGAACACGCAGGTTTTTCTCCCATCCGCGTCCTTCTGCGTTCATCGGCGTCCCCACATTCTCACGTCCGCCGCGCCGATTTCGGCAAAAAGCCGCTCATACGCGGCCGCCGTCTGCTCTGGCGCGAACATGGTGGCAATCTCCTCTTTTGAACGCACATACGCGGCGCGATGTTCCAACACCTGCAGCACTGCCGTCGCCAGCCCTTCGGCGTCTCCCACGGGCGCAATCTCCCCCATGCCCGTCAGCCGCACCGGTTGACGCACCCCCGGCAGGTCGCTCGCCACGCAGGGCACGCCGTGCAACATCGCTTCCACCTGCACCAGACCAAAAGACTCCGTGGAGTTGAGGCTTGGCACCACCAACACATCCAGGTTGGGATAAAAAGCCGCCATCTGCAGCGGATTCAGCACCCCCAGGAATTTCCATTGCCCGGTCTGTTCATAACGGCGGATGAGCGGCTCGAGCTGTTGGGCGTAGGCCTGCTCGCCGAGCACGTGCTGATACTGCCCGGCGAAGAGGATGCGCGCGTCGGGATAGCGTTCGAGAATGCGCGGGAAAGCCTCCAGCAGCACCCCCACCCCCTTCTCCGCCGCAAGTCGCGCCGCCATGCCGATGACGGGGTGATTTCCGGCGGGATTGTGCATCCTGGCAAACGCGGCGATGCCCGAAGGCCCCGCGTCGGGGAGCGTCACCGGTGGCGGAATCACGTGCAACTTCTCCGTGAAGTGCTGCAAATAGGAGGAATGATCGGCAAAATCCTGCGTGTAGGCGACGATGCGATGCGCGAATTTCCCTGCCAGCCAGTTCATCAGGTGGACGACCTGATTGACCGCCCGATTGAAAACACCCGGCGGCAATTGCAGGTCGCAATGATAGGTGAGCACGGTCGGCTTGTGCAGGAGGCGTCCGCGCAACGCCACCCCCGCCGCGTCGAACTGCGGCAGGTGCAGGCTGAGCACATCCGCCTGGCGGACGAGTTGCCACGCCAGAAAACCAAAAGTCGGCATGATGACGCCCTTGCTGATGCGGAACAGCACCGGCGCGCGCACCACCCGTACCCCCTCGAGCCGCTCTTCGCCCGGCAAGCGCGGATCATACCGCGACGTCAGAATCGTCACCTGATGCCCGCGTTGCACCAGCGCGCCGGCGAGCCGTTCAGCGTAGATAGTCAACCCGCTGGTATGAGGACGGTAGTAAGTCAGAACGATGAGAACCCGCATGAAGGGTAATCCGTAATGCGTAATGCGT
>JAAZNO010000518.1 GCA_012798275.1 Chloroflexota bacterium | reverse complement strand
TGACGGTGTGCGACCGCGCCAACGCCGACGCGCTTGAAAGCGTGTGTCGCGCGCTGCGGCGCACGGCGACGGTGCATCTCAAGGTGGATACCGGCATGGGACGGATTGGCGTTGCACCGGAAGAGGCCCCCGCGCTGGCGGCGCACCTCGAGCGCGCGTGTCCGCACCTGCGGCTGGAGGGCCTCTTCACGCACCTGCCGGTGAGCGACATCGCCGATCCGGCCTACACCTGCGAACAGATCGCCCGCTTCCGCACGACCGTGGATGCGATTCACACCGCGCTTGGACGACGGGTCGCGCTTGTCCACTGCGCCAACTCCGGCGCCGTGCTGGCCCATCCCGACGGCTGGTTCGACATGGTGCGCCCCGGCATCATGGTCTACGGCTTCTATCCCGATGCGGAAACGCCGCGCACGATCCCGCTCAAGCCGGGGCTGAGTTTCCTCACGCGGATCTCCTTCCTCAAGCAAGTGGAAGCGGGGACAAGCATCGGCTACGGGCGGACGTGGGTCGCGCCGGAGCGCACGTGGATTGCCACGATTCCGGTGGGCTACGCCGACGGCTTCAATCGGCTTTTCTCCAACCGGGGGCGCGTGCTCATTGGCGGACGCAGCTATCCTATCGTCGGGCGCGTCTGCATGGATCAGAGCATGGTCAACCTGGGGCCGGAGACGGAAGCGCGCGTGGGCGAGGAGGTCGTGCTCATCGGGCGCAGCGGCGACGCGGAGATCACCGCTTACGAGTGGGCGGAGCAGCTGGGGACAATCACCTACGAGGTGACGTGCCAGATCAACGCGCGCGTGCCTCGGGTGTATGAGGGCGGGACGTAGCGGCGGCCTTTGATCGGACACAATCGCGCGGCCTGTGATGCATCAGGCCGCGCGACTTTCAAGTCACCTCCGACTGTGATGCGGCAGGAGCGTCTCACACCGCGCGCAGCGCCTGCTCCAGATCCGCGATGATGTCCTCGACCGCTTCGAGCCCCACAGCCAGTCGCACCAGGCCATCGCTCAGTCCGGCAGCGAGCCGCGCCGCCTTGGGGACGCTGCGATGGGTAGTGCTTGCCGCGTGGGTGATGAGCGTGCGCGTGTCACCCAGGCTCACGGTTCGCGTACACAGCCGCACCGCATCGAGCAGGCGCGCGCCGGCTTGCTCGCCCCCTGCTACCTCGAAGACGACCACGCCCCCGCCGCCGCCCGGCATCTGGGCGCGGGCGAGCGCGTATTGAGGGTGCGCCGGGTGCCACGGATAGCGCATTCCAGTGATACCGGGCTGTTCGGCCAGCCATTCGGCGACGCGCAGGGCATTGGCGTTGTGGCGCGCCATCCGCAGCGGGAAGGTATGGATACCGCGGGCGATAAGCCAGGCGTTGAAGGGGCTCATGCAGCCGCCGAAGGTGCGCAGCGGCCCCTTGAGCGCTCGTGTGATGAAGTCCTGCGGGGCCACGATCACGCCGCCAATCGCGTCGCCGTGCCCGCAGAAGAACTTGGTCGCCGAATGCACCACCACATCCACGCCCAGCTCCAGCGGGCGCTGATTGAAGGGCGTGGCGAAGGTGTTGTCCATGAAGGTGAGGATGCTCCTTTCCCGCGCCAGGGCGGTGATGGCGGCCACGTCGTTGAGCGCGAGGGTGGGGTTGCCGGGCGATTCCAGGTAGATGGCGCGGGTATTAGGACGCAGCGCGGCGGCGAAGGCGTCGGGATTGGTGGCTTCGACGAGCGTGGTCTCGACGCCGAAGCGGGGCAGGTCGCGGGTGAGCAGGCTGTAAGTCCCGCTGTACAACCCCGTGGTCGCGACGACGTGATCGCCCGCCTGCAGCGCGGTGAGCAGCGCCGTGCTGACGGCGGCCATCCCGGAGGCGGTAGCCAGCGCTGCCTCTCCGCCTTCCAGCGCTGCGACTTTGGCTTCCAGCATGGCGAGAGTTGGATTGCCCCAGCGCGTGTAGATGGGGCGCTCCTCGGTCTCAAAGGCGTGCGCGGCTTCGGCGGCGCTGGCGTAGCGGAACGTGCTCGCCATGTGCAGCGGCGCGGCGACATCGGGCAAGCCTTCATCCTCCCCGGCGTGAATGGCTAAGGTGTGCAGATGCTCTTCTGTGGACATGATGATCTCCTCCGAAAATGGCCTCGAATGAACCCGAATTTCACGAATCAGATGAGCAGTAGTTTTGCACTTTTAACAATCGAGCTCCCAGGCGCAACCGATCTGGGGTATAATTGGACTGCAGCACCACATCCCCACGCTGGAGGAAGCCATGGCTCAGCCCGT
>JAAZNO010000517.1 GCA_012798275.1 Chloroflexota bacterium | reverse complement strand
TTTTTTTCTCCCCTCCCCAACGGCGCCTGCGTCGTTGGGGAGGGGGCCGGGGGAGGGGCAAAAGCTACCGATTACAAAGGTTCAGCCATCGCCGTCGAGCTACCTGACGCCAGGCTGAACAGTCACCGCACATTTTCATGCTTGGATGATGTGCGCCAGCACATGGCGTCTCCTTAAAAAATACGTAATGCGTAATGCGTAAGTGATCTCCCCAGCAAATAGAGAGCAGTGAGCCGTGAGGAGAGAGTCGTCGTAGCCTCCGCTCACAACTCCCAACTCACATTTTCATTCGCAGTGGCGTGCCGCAAGAACATGTCAACCCCCTCGGAAAGTAGCAAATCTGCGAATCACTTGCGTTCACCCGTTTCTACGTCCAATCAACGCCGGAGAACTATAGGACGCTGATTTTCGCAGATGCTTCTCTCATCAGCGCTCATCAGCGTGCAGCCACGTTCACACGAGCTCCAAACATGCCTCCACCGCCAGCCAGAACAGCCGCTCGCGGACGGAAGTGCGCTTCTCCCAATCCCGGTGATCCCAGTCCGCGCCGCTCACATCATCGCCGCCATAGAGCAGCTGCGCAAACCTCACGCCCCGGAACTGCGCGAGAGCGAAGAACGCCGCCGTCTCCATCTCCACCGTGAGGCAGCCTTCAGCGCGACGCCGCGCCACCTTATCCGGCGTCTCGCGGTAGAAACCATCGGTCGTCCACGTCTTGCCGACGAGGTAGGGCACGCCATGCCGCTGCAGCACCCGTTCGAGCGTGGCAATCGCGGCAGGATCGCCTTCCACTTCACGCGAGGGCGGCAGATAGTGATACGAAGTCCCCTCATCGCGCACGGCACTCTGGGGGATGACCACATGTCCCGCAGCGATATCGCGGTTCAGCACCCCCGCCCCGCCGCAGGCGACGAACTTTCGTCCGCCCAAAGCGATGAGCTCCTCCATCAAACCCACCGCCAGCGCCGCGCCTACGCCGGAATGAAAGACCGCCACGCGCCGCCCGTCTTCCAGCTGCAGGGCGTGGACGGGATGTTTTCCCATCTCGCTAACGCAATGGTACAACGTCTCCAGACGTCCGGCAGCCGCCAGGTCGCGGAACACCTCGCCGAAGAAGCACAGCACGCCATGCTCCGGCATGGCTTCCAGCGGCGCGATCAGCTTCCCCGGTTCGATGATGGCCTCGCGCGCGGCATCGAATTCGAGAATCGGATAATCGTGTGATAGCATGTCAAGCTCCTCAAGGTCAAGGAGTGATGGGTGACGACCAGCATCCAGCAACCAGCATCCAGCATCCAGCATCCAGCAACCAGCATCCAGCAACCAGCATCCAGCAACCAGCATCCAGCAACCAGCATCCAGCAACCAGCATCCAGCAACCAGCATCCAGCAACCAGCATCCAGCAACCAGCATCCAGCAACCAGCATCCAGCATCCAGCATCCAGCATCCAGCACCAAAGTCACGCCGTCAGCACTTCCACTCCGTCCGCCGTCACCAACACTGTGTGCTCCCACTGCGCCGAGAGGGAACCGTCTGCCGTGAGCGCGGTCCAACCGTCATCCAGGATGACCACCTCATAGGTCCCGATGTTGATCATCGGCTCGATGGTGAAAATCATGCCGGGGACGAGCGATACTCCGGTGTGTGGATGTCCGTAATGGGCAATATCGGGCGGCTCATGGAAGCGCACCCCCACCCCATGCCCCACAAACATCCGCACCACGCTGTACCCCTGACTTTCGGCGTGCTGCTGAATCACATGTCCGATGTCGCCCGTCGTGTTTCCGGGGCGCACCTGCGCGATGCCCAGCTCCAGACATTCGCGGGTCACCTCGACCAACCGGCGCGCTTCGGGCGCAACCTCCCCGATGAGGAACATGCGGCTCGCGTCGCCATAGTAGCCGTCAAGAATCGAAGTCACATCCACATTGAGGATGTCACCTTCCACTAACACCCGGTCGCCGGGAATGCCATGGCAGATGACCTCATTGAGGGACGTGCAGACGCTCTTGGGAAAACCGCGATAGTGAAGCGGCGCAGGAATCGCGCCGGCAGCCACGGTCAACTCGTGCACCCAGCGATTGATATCGTCCGTGGTAATCCCCGGGGCGATGCGCGGCGTGAGCTCATCGAGGATGCGCCGGGTGAGCTGGCAGCTGCGGCGGATCCCCTCGATCTGCTCCGGCGTCTTGATGATAATATCGGGGCGTTGTGGATGCCCGGCGCTTCCCGGCGCCGTCAGCCCCAGCAAATCGGATTTGAGATGGCAGTGCTTGTACTTCTTGCCGCTACCGCACCAACAGGGATCATTACGGGAAAGTTTGTTTGTCATAGCGCGCCTTTGCCTGTGTGACGGCGGAGGAGAGGAAGGAAGCCACCTCACGCGCTCCGCCATGGAATTTGGGTACAGCTCCGCCCCGGCATGAGTTCCGGGTCTGCCATGCCTGTGTCAGGTCGGGGAATCTATCCCCGGCCAATGTTCGCAGTATAGGACGCCGCGCATAAACGTCAAGGACGCGCCCCCTATCGGCGCGTCCTTGCGTATCAAATTCCCCTGGAGGGGGGAAATCATCCTTGTAATGCGGCTCGCGTTCCTACGCCCCCGCCGCCTGATAGACGCCGTATTGCTGTTCCAGCGCCCGGCGGAACTGCCGCGTGTAGAGGTCGTAGTACGCCCCCCGCTTCTGAATCAGCTCGCGGTGCGTGCCCACCTCCACGATGCGCCCGTCCTGGATCACCAGAATCCGATCCGCGCTCTTGATGGTCGAAAGCCGGTGCGCGATGACCACGCTGGTGCGCCCCGCCATCACCGCCGCCATCCCCTGCTGGATGCGCGCCTCGGTCAGAGTGTCCACCGAGCTCGTCGCCTCATCCATGATCAGCACGTCCGGGTCCGCCAACACGGCCCGCGCCAGGCTGATGAGCTGCTTCTGTCCCACCGAGAGCAGCACGCCGCCCTCACCGACCTGTTCCTCGTACCCGTGCTCCATTTCCACGATGAAGTCGTGCGCGTGCGCGATCTTCGCCGCCGCCTCCACTTCCGCGTCGGTGGCCTCGAGTCGCCCGTAACGGATGTTCTCCCGCAGCGTGCCGGAGAACAGGTGCGGCGTCTGCAACACCATGCCTACCCGCGACTGAATGCCCTGTTGCGTCAGCTCCGTGTAGTCCCGCCCGTCAATGAGAATCCGCCCGCTCGTCGGCTCGTAGAAGCGGCAGAGCAAGTTGACGATGGTGGACTTGCCGCCGCCCGTCGGTCCGACAATGGCCAGATGCTCCCCCGACGCGATGTGCAGGTTGAAGTGCTCCAAGACCGGCTTGCCTTCTTCATACTGAAAACTCACGTCCTCGAAAACGATCCGGCCCCGAATGTTGCCCGGATCCACCGCATCCTCGCGGTCCACCACGTCCGGCTTCGAGTCAATGAGCGAGAACACCCGCTCCGCCGAAGCCACACTATGCTGCATCTCCGCATACACCCGCGCCAGGTCCTGCAACGGCCACATCATGAACGTCAGATACGAAAGGAACGCCTGGATCCCGCCGATGGTCATGCCGGCAGTGCGGACCTGAAAGCCGCCGTACCAGATGATCGCGCCGACGCCCAACGCGCCCACCAGCTGCACCAGAGGCAGGAACAGCGCGGACAGCCATGCCACGCGATACGCCGCCCGATACATGCTCGAGGTCTTTTCCCCGAATTCCACGAGATTCTGCTTCTCCCGGACCAGCGCCTTCACCACCCGCACGCCGGAGATATTCTCGTTGTACGCCCCCGTGATGATCGAGTTCAGCCGGCGCATCCAGCGGTATTCCGTGAGAATGCGCTTCTTGAAGTAAAAGGTGATCACCCCCATCACGGGCAGAATCAACGCCACGATCAACGCCAGTCGCCAGTTGATGAGCACCATGAACACCATGGAAGTGATGATGTTCAACGCCGCCCAGGTCGTGTCCACGATGCCCCAGGTGACCAGCTGCGCGATGCGTTCGGAATCGGAGGTCACCCGCGACATGATCCACCCCACCGGTGTCCGGTCAAAATACGAAAACGACAGCTCCTGCAGGTGATTGAAGGCCTTGCGGCGGATGTCATATTGCACCCGTTCGCCCAGCACGCCCGCCAGGTAGATGAACCCGAACACCAGCCCCGCCTCCAGCAACGCCATCCCGCCGTACAGCACCAACAGGCGCAACAGATGGGATTCGTTCCCCGCCAGGATGCCCTCGTCAATGATGCGCTTGCTCAGGTAGGTGAAGTACGAATCCATCACCGAGGTGCTGGCGATCATCACGATGAACCCTGCCACCCAGTACCAGTACGGCTTCACCTGTTCGAGAATCCGCACCAGCACTTTGCCATTGAACTGTGTAGTAAACTCTTCCTCTTGAAATTCATCGTAGTCAGACATGGGTAGACTCCAGGTAAAAATCTTGTTAGGGCGCCTCGCGGCTTACGCCTGCGCCACTTCCCGCTCCACTTCTTCTTCGATCCGCGCCTGAATCTGGTAGATCTGGCGGTAGAGCCCTTCCTCCTTGATGAGCTCCTCGTGCACGCCCTGCTGGACGATACGCCCCCGATCGAGCACCAGAATCCAATCCGCCTGCATCACCGTCTGGATGCGGTGCGCGATGACAAACGTGGTCCGGTTCTCCATCAGCCGTTCCAGCGCCGCCTCGATCTGGATCTCCGTCTCAGTATCTACCGAAGAAGTCGCATCGTCCAGCACCAGGATGCGCGGGTTCTTGAGCAGCGTCCGGGCGATTGCCACGCGCTGCCGCTGTCCCCCCGAGAGGGTGACGCCCTTCTCCCCGACGAGCGTGTCATACCCCTGCGGGAAGGAGAGAATCACATCGTGGATGGCGGCCGCCTTCGCTGCCTCGATCACTTCCGCCTCCGTCACCTCGCGCCCCGCGCCATAGGCGATGTTGTCACGGATCGAGCGCGAGAACAGGAACGGCTCCTGCTCCACAATGCCGATCTGCCGCCGCAACGTCGCCCGCGAGATCTCGGTGAGCTCCCGGCCATCGAGAATGATGTGTCCGTCCTGATAGTCGTAGAAGCGCAACAGCAAGTTGACGATGCTCGTCTTGCCCGAACCTGTTGACCCCAGCAGCGCGATCGTCTGTCCCGGCTTGACGTGGAACGAGATGTCGTGCAACAC
>JAAZNO010000516.1 GCA_012798275.1 Chloroflexota bacterium | reverse complement strand
CGCCCGAAGTAAGGGCACAGCGGCGACACGCGCACCGGTGCAGGCTCGAGCACGTCCAGCAAGCGCGCGCGGATGAAGTGTTTGCGTTCCTCCACCAGTTCCACGCGCACCCTCTCGCCGGGGATGGCGAACGGCACGAACACCGTGCGGCCCTGATACTTGCCGATGGCATCGCCGCCATGCGCCATCGCCGTCACTTCAAGTTCAAATGTGTGGATCATCGTCTTCCTCATCAGGGCACGCGCTGAAAAGCCATCGGCAGGACAACAGAGCCGGTGGAGCTGCCCCCTCCGTCATGACGCCGGCGAGCGTCATGGCGTTGTGTCTACCGTCGGCGTGATCCCCGGCCCCGGCATGACAATGGTAGGGGTAGAGCCTTCCGGCGTGAAGATAATCTTATCCATCGCCGTGAGCGCGGAAGCGTTGGCCTGCGCTATCAGCAGCTGCACGTAGGCGGGATATTGAGCATACAGATCGCCGAGCAGGCTCTGCAAGGCCGTGTCGGCCTGCGCCTGAGCTTTGGCAGCTTCGGCCCGCGCCAGGTTGATCTCCAGATCGCGTTGCGCGGCGAGCAACTCGTTAGCCTTTGTCGCCTCAATCAGCACCCGCTCGGTCTCCTTCTGGGCCAGGTCGTTCGCACGCTGCGCTTCGATGACCGCGGTCTGCGCTGCCAGGCGTTGACGTTCGAGCTCTGCCAGCTGCGTCTGCTGCCGGGTCTGCTCCTGGATCTTGCTCTGTTCCACGCGGATGGCGCCTTCCTGTTTGGCTTGCTCGGCAGCGGCCTCCGCCTGCGCCTTGAGCTGATCCTGCGCCGCTTTCTCCGTCGCCAGCCGGCTCTGCACGATCGCGTCCAGCGCCGCCTGCACCTCCGCGGAGAGAATCACGTCGGGCACCACCACGTTGTTCACGCTCAACCCCATCGGCGCGACCATGTCGTTGAGCTCGTCATCAATGCAATTGCGGAGCGCATCCCGCGAGGCGCCGATGATATTGTCATCGAAGGTGCGGTCGCCTACACAGACCTTCATCGCCTGCTTGGCCAGGTCCGCCACCCGATTGAGCGCCAGGTCATCATCAATGTAAATCCCGCGATATTCATTCCACGAATTCAAAATCATCTCTCCCTTGTCCAGGCCGGGACGGAAAATATCGCCGCTCACCACCAGGCCGATGCGTTGTTTGTCTTTGGTGATGATCTCTTTATCTTCCACACGGAAGGGGATGGCCTGAGTCGAAATCGTCTCCAGGCGCACGAACAGCCCGATGTCGCTGTAGACGCCCGGCCCCACCACGTTGTAAATGCGTCCCCCGCGGAATTGAATGCCGACCTCTTGGGACTCGACTACTTTGAGGAAATAGAAGAAGTTGTTGGCCAGCACCAACACGATCACGAGGATCACGACCGCCGCCAGCCCATAGCCGATG
Source organism: Chloroflexota bacterium (assembly GCA_012798275.1). GTDB lineage: Bacteria > Chloroflexota > Anaerolineae > B4-G1 > SLSP01 > JAAZNO01. Next base: position 3,978 of record JAAZNO010000516.1, on the reverse strand, counting down.
ATCTTCGACGCAGCGCTTCCTTTGTTGTTGTTCATTGCGACCTCCAGTGATTTGAGATTGTACGGAACTTACGTACCGGGAATCAAACTCAAAGGACTGCCTCCAGTCCTCTTTTTCTGCTATAGATGCGCTACCCAAATGGTGAAGAACGTGACGAACAGGTGAATCAAGAAGGGATAATAGAACGATCCCGTCGTCCATCCCACCCATCCGAAGGCGGAGCCGCCCACAATGCAGCTGAGCGTCTCCAGCTGCGGCTTCCCCTGATGCGCCAGCGTGAAGATGATGGTCTGCAACAAGATCGCCCAATCCCCGCCGACCAGATCCGCCAGCGCGAACAGGATCATGCCGCGGAAGAAGAACTCCCAGCCAAAAAGGTCCTGGAACGCAAACGCGAGCGTGCCCCACGCCCCGTGAGCGGACCAATACGCGGTGTAATACTCCCGAAAATCCGCGCCGGCGGCCACCACCCACAACACCGGCGCCATCAGGAGCCACCCGCCCACGGTCAGCAACAGACCGCGCTTCCACTTTCCCAGGCGGAAGCCATAGTCGCGCGGCGAGCGCCGCAACAACGCCAGCAGCAATAACGGCAGCGCCAGGTAGAAGAGCAGGCTATCCCATTCCTTGCGCGGCAGCACATCGTTGTAATAGTCCAGCACCAGCGCCAGCGTCGCGTAGACCACGATCGCGGCCGTTTTCCAATTTTGGCGTAGTGAAGTAGAGGCCGATGAAAGCATAGCGTTCCCACCCAGGCTCAGGCTGTCGCGGCAAAGCATTGCTGCGCGCCTCCCATTATAACTGTGGCGGCAAATTTTGGAAGCGCGCCGACGAGACCGGGCTCACGGATGAACGCGGGGAAACACGGATTCTATGAAACCCGGTTGCAAAGCCTTTGTTATGTGGTATACTCCGCTTCGTCATTCAGAACCGTCATATATCTGACGAATACGGCAGTTTGTCTAAGAAAGGAGTTTCGGCAGTGCTATCCAAGGCTGAGAAAAACAAAATCATCCAGGAATTTGCACGTACGCCGGACGACACCGGTTCGCCGGAGGTTCAGGTCGCTATTCTCACGAGTCGCATTCGTTCGCTCACAGAGCACCTGAAAACTCACAAACACGACGAGCATTCGCGACAGGGTCTGTTCAAAATGGTGGGCCAGCGACGACGTCACCTGGCTTATCTGCAGCGGACTGACCCCGAGCGCTACCGGGAGTTGATCCAGCGGCTGGGTCTGCGCAGGTAAACGGCGCAGCACCTTCTCTGGCTGATAACGAGTAGAGGCGGCCTGACCCCTCTACTCGTTTGCTGAAGCAGGTCAGGCAAAATTCACATTAGCTTCCGGCTACAGAAGAGCCCTCGAAGGTAGGAATTGGGGAATGGGGTGCATCCGGCCAGGCCGCTGCACAGCAATTCCCAGTTTCAAACCTTCGGAGCCCGACTGACGCCGGAGCAGGAGGTTTAGGATATGAAACTGGAAGAAAAAACGTTTTGCGCCCGTTTGGGCGAGCACGAAGTGTGCTTTTCCACAGGTAAGTTGGCCCGACAGGCCGGCGGGGCGGTTCTCGTCCGCAGCGGGGAGACCGTGCTGCTGGCGACCGCGACCATGTCGCACACCCCGCGGCAAGGGATAGATTTCTTCCCCCTGTCGGTAGATTTCGAGGAGCGCCTCTACGCCGCAGGACGGATCCCGGGGTCCTTCTTTCGGCGGGAGGGCCGGCCTTCCGAAAAGGCGATCCTCACCAGTCGGCTGATTGATCGGCCCCTCCGCCCGCTGTTCCCCTCTGACATGCGCAACGACGTGCAGGTCATCGTGACGGCCTTCTCGCAGGGCGAGGAACAACACGCGGACACCCTTGGCATTGTCGCCGCCTCCGCCGCGCTCATGATCTCCGACATCCCCTTTGAAGGCCCTGTGGGTGCCGTGCGCATCGGCCTGATTGAGGGGCAACTCGTGGTCAACCCCACCATCCCGCAAATGGAGCACAGTCTCCTGGATCTGCGGGTCGCCGGCAGCGAGGACGCCATCATCATGGTCGAATGCGGCGCGAACGAGGTGGACGAAGCCACGATGGTCGAGGCTCTGGAGCTGGCGCGGCAGTCCTACCAGGACCTCATTCGCGTCCAACGCGAGATGCTGGCCGCTGTAGGGAAGCCCAAAGCGCTCTATCCTTCTTTCGCCACCCCCGAAGCGCTGCTCACGCGCGTGGAGGCCGCGGCGAGCGAACGGATCCGCACGCTGCTGCGGCAGGAGCTCCTCAAGGGCGAGCGCATCGAATCCATGAACACGCTGGAAAAAGACGTGCAGGCCCAACTGGCGGAAGAAGCCGAAGCCAATGGTTGGACCGCGATCCAAATCAGCGAAGCGTTCCACGAGGTTTTCAAGCAGCTCGTGCGCACGCGCATCCTCGACGAGGGGGTGCGCCCGGATGGACGCGATCCCCGCACCATTCGACCCCTTTCCGCCGAAGTGGGATTGTTCCCGCGTCCACACGGCACGGGGCTGTTCAACCGTGGGGAAACACAGGTGCTCAGCCTGGCGACCCTCGGGATGCCCGGCGAGGAACAGGAGTTGGACGACCTCTTCCCCGAAGAGACCAAACGCTACATCCATCACTACAACTTCCCGCCCTACTCTACCGGTGAGGTCGCGCCCTTGCGCGGGCCGCGTCGCCGGGAGATTGGGCACGGCGCGCTGGCGGAGCGGGCACTCCTGCCGGTGATCCCGTCCAAAGAGGAATTCCCCTACACCATCCGCGTCGTCAGCGAAGTGCTTTCCTCCAACGGCAGCACCTCGATGGCTTCGACCTGCGGCAGCACCCTGGCATTGATGGATGCCGGCGTGCCCATCAAGGCCCCCGTCGGCGGCATCGCCATGGGCCTGATCACGGATGGCGCGCGCTACGCGGTGCTCACCGACATCCAGGGCCTCGAAGATCACCTGGGGGACATGGATTTCAAGGTCGCCGGCACGCGCACGGGCATCACCGCCCTGCAGATGGACATCAAAATCAAGGGTGTGACGCGCCAGATTCTGAGCGAAGCGCTCGAACAGGCGCGCATTGCGCGGATGCAGATCCTCGACGTGATCGCGGAAACCCTGTCGGCGCCGCGCACTGAACTCTCGCACTACGCGCCCAAGATGCTGACCACGCACATCAATGCGGACAAAATCGGGACGTTGATTGGGCCGGGCGGCAAGAACATCCGCGCCCTACAAGAGAAGTATGATGTCAAAATTGACATCGAGGAAGACGGCACCGTTTTCGTCGCCGGCACCGGCGGCGATGGCGCGCAGCAAGCGCTTCGCCACATCAACAGCATGATGGAGACAGTCGAGGAAGGGAAAGTCTACAGCGGCAAAGTGGTCCGCCTGACGGATTTCGGCGCCTTTGTGGAGATTCTCCCCGGCACCGACGGGATGGTCCACATCTCGCAGCTGTCCGATCGCCGCCTCGAGGCAGTTTCCGACGCGGTGCAGGTCGGCGACGAAATCCTGGTGATGGTCACCGACATCGGCGCTGACGGCAAGATTCGCCTCTCCCGGCGGGCCGTGATGGAAGGCTGGACGCTGGAGCAGGCCCGCGAGCAGGATCAACCCCGGCGGCCTGCGGGCGGTGGGGAGCGGCGCAATGGCGAGCGTCCGCCGCGACGACGGTAAGGGGACATGGGGAGTTGTGAGTGGGAACGTGGGAACGTGCGAAGGTGTCCCCGTGTAAAGGTGTGAAGGTGTGAACGTAAGTGACTCGCTGATTCGCTAATTTTCAAAGAGGAGACCCGGAATGAGTGAACCCACCATCGAGGTTTTGGCGGAGACCGATGAATATGCCGTGTTGATGACCCGTGACGAAGATGGCGAAGTCATCTATCACGTGGAACTGGGCAACGCTACCCTGCATTTCTTCGGCGATGAGTGGAATGAGTTCATGGATCTGATGCGTCAGGCCATGCGCTAAATCCAGCAAGGGAAACAGG
>JAAZNO010000515.1 GCA_012798275.1 Chloroflexota bacterium | reverse complement strand
GTGGCCAGCACCCAGAGCATCACAGCACTTATCAAAACTCCATGGAGTTTTAGTAGCGTCGGCATCAGCGAGCTCCTTGTGGGACGTAACGCGGACGCGCCGGTAACGGCGTGAGGGGTGCAGGCCGAATCGTGCTGAGGGCAGCCGTGCCGGCAAACGTCACAGGACCATAACGATTGTTGGTTTCGTTCGCTTCATTGATTCCACCCCACGCTTGTGGATATCCCCAGGAATCCACATACGCCCAGACCTGCTGCTCGCCCACGGGGTAAGCGGTGGGCCAACGGCTCTGCTCGGCCACGAAGAAATCGTCTCCCAACGCCAACACCAGGCTTTCACCCGCACCCAGTTCTGGAACGAACCACGCCGCGCCGCCATAGCCCGGATTCAGAGTCTGCCAGGGTTGGTTGACCTCCGGCGGCGTTGCCGGATTGAAGTATGCGTCCACCCAGAAGTTGTGCGCTGCGCTTGGGCCGCGATTAGCGATATGCACGGCCAGCACGGTCGAATTGGCGGGATCGAGCGCGATTTCTGTCACGACCAGGTCGGGTCGAGAGTCATAGCCGCGCATCACCACGGGCAGATACAGGGTGCGTGGTCTAAAATACACCTTGAACCACAAGGGACCGCCTACCTGCCCTTGCACTGCCTGCTGCGTATAATCATCGGTAAACTCACCGGCGCTGCGCCGCACACCCAACACTTGCCCCAGCACCTCAGGTTGTGGCGTGTCGGCATGCTGCCAGATACCCTCATCCGGTTCCACCCGCAGCACGATGTCAAATTGCCGCGCTGCGCCGGGCGCCAGATCACCCAGCGACCAGCTCACCATATCCGGTGCCAGGTTGGCCCACGCTGGAAGCGACCAGGTCACAGTGACACCATAAGGGATCTCCAGGGTCACCGAAACGCCTCGCGCAACGGCGTCCCCTTCGTTGTAAGCCGTGACTTCCACCAATACTTCTGAGGGAGAATCTGAAGGCAGATAACACTCGCCGTCGTGGGCCACCACGTTCTGCGTGCCCGGCAGCAGAGAGGATGTATGCCCGCCCTCACACCAGTAATCCACCCAGAGCGCCGCCCCATGCGCCTCCACCTTCACTGCCGGACCCTGTGCGGTCCAGTCCAGATCAAAGGGATCGGTATAGCGGATGAACGGCCCTTCATTGACCACATTGGTGCCATGATGGGCGCGGAGCAGCGTGGTTTTGGCGATCAAATACCAGCTCTCCGCCGCCGGAACCTGCCGGTAGGCCGAAGGCAACATAAAGGTGGCCACATGGTCAGTCACGGCAAATGTGACCGTGAGCGCGCGTCCCTCTGCCAGCAACGTGTCGAGCAGGGCGCTCGCCGTATCCACAAGCGGGTCCGCAGCATCGGCTTCCAGCGCGGCCCACAGCTCCGAGCGCGCGACGGTGTTGGTGATGAGCAGCGCCGCATCCAGGCGTACCTCGGCGGGCAAGGTGTCGGTCAACACCAACGCCGTTGCCGGCGCGGAGACGAAGCTCGGCGCCTCTGCGCGCTGCAAGAAGACGCGCGCGGGCGGCGCAGTATAATCAGCGGGCAATCCGTCCGCCGCCACCCCCACCGGAATCTCCAGCAGGCGATCCCAGAGGTCGGCGTTCACGTCGTCGCCGACCTTAAGTTCGAAATACCAGACGCTCCGCCAGGCGTCTGGCACGGTTGTGCGATTGAGGAAACTCAGTTCGGGCCAGATGGGATCGGGGGCTGTGGCCGGATCGGTGTAAAGCAGGGTCGCTGTGATGCCGGGGGGCAGCTCGAGCGCCACGCTCAGATTGGTGAGTGTGATGCCGGTGTTGTTATCTACTGCGACGCGCACCCGGGTGCGGTCGCCCTCATGCAACACCGTGCGGAACAGCGTCCTGGCTTCGCTGCCCCCCACATAGGTGCACCAGACGAGATCGCCATAACCCCAGCACTTGAGATAGGGGTCATACTCGCGCTCGAAGGCCCACCCAGAGCGCGGTTCATAGGGGTCATCAACGTGATATTCCAGGATGACGGTATCACTGTAGATGCTGACCAGCGTGGGGCCGCCACGTTTGTCAATCGCGGCGTCGCTGCGCCAACCTTCGGCGGCGTGGACGCGAGCATCGTAGACCTCATAACGGTTGGCTCCGGCGATGGGCTGCCGGTAGACCAGGCGCCCGCCATCGTGCAGCTTGTACAGACCCTCACGGTTGAAGGGGTAATTCTCGATAGTGGCCGAAACCACAAAGGAGGCCCATGAACCGGGGGGAATATCTTGCTGGAAGAAGAGATGATCGTAAGCCAGCTGCTCGGACACGGTGATGAGTTCCGTGCTGCCAGGCCCGGCGTTGGCCCACGAATCCTCCCAGGTAGCGCCCCACGGTCCAATTTTGACGCCCAAACCGTGGAAAATGGGAAGGTCAATCACATTTTCGGCAGCGGGGATGGGGTAGACGATATCCCCGGCGTTGACGCTGTAGGTCTTGCCCAGCAATCGCAGCTGCGCCTCCGTCAGCCGGGTGGGAATCTCCTTGACCAGCGTATCGGGTTTGCCATCCCCCTCTGTATCCGCCCAAATTCCAAAGGTCACGGCAAAGCCGACATGCTGCTCGCTCTGTCCGCCGCAAGTGGCGCACGAATCCCAATCCCACACGTCGTAGAAGCTGCCGCGTAGGGTCATGGTATGCGTGCGCGACCAAACATCCAACCAGGTGACGCCAGGCATTGTGGGTGGTTGCGGCGCATAAGGCTCGACCGCCGTCAGATATTCGCGATAGGGCACAGGATTCGTGCCCGCTGCCACGAAGACCGAACCCGCATCGAAGGGCAGTACCACGCGCCCCTCGCGCGGCGTCCCGTGGAAGACTACCTCGCGGCCCAGCAGTTCGCGCGAATGGACACCATAGCGCAGCGCCGGCTCCCGATAATCGTAACCGTTGAACGCACCCAGGTCCCAAGAGACGCGCAAGCACGGCAACCACAGCTCGTGTTCGGCGGTGACGGAGATGTATTGAGTATAGGCAGGTGGGATCGTGATAAAGGACCCGTAATCGGTCACGACGGTCGTGTGCCGCAGCGGGTCAACATGGATACCGTGCGTGCTGGTGAAGACACACCGCTCGCCCTGCCAGTCATCCAAAGTGAGCGTTTGCGTGGTCGCGGTCGCGCCCTCCCACAGGGGATATTTATCGCCCCACAGGTAAGGCTCATTCAATACCCAAATCGTCTCGCCATCGTTGGCGCTGAGAATGACGTGCTGATTGGCGATATCCACAATGGGCGAAATCAGCACAACCCAATCCTGCGCAGCGACTTCAGGCGCAGCGGTATGCTCCTTGTTCTCCAACGGCAGCGCCATATCCAGGTACAGCCCCTCAGCGGGGATGCGATAATAGCGGTCGCCCTCCACATCGCGGTCACCCACCAGCCGGGCTGCCATTTGCGAATACAGGATAAAGGGGCGGTGCTGAGCTACACGCAGTTGCCCCTCCGGGTCATAGTAAGTCAACTCG
>JAAZNO010000514.1 GCA_012798275.1 Chloroflexota bacterium | reverse complement strand
TGACCCGGCGGCGTGGTGTCTTTGTCCTCCTGTCCTGGTGGCGTGCCACCCTGACCCGGCGGCGTCGGGTACTCCTCCTCAGGAGTGGGGGAAAGCGGATCGGTGTGCAAATTACGCTGGGCCATTCTAACAATCTCAAGGGCGCTTGCAGCCGTGTCATACTCAGGATAGCGGGCGACTACAAGCGCTAACGTCTCTTCCTGCCGCGCCATACAGGCAGCAACCACCGCTTCTCCTCCCCAGGCATCCGGATCACTAACCAGCTGTTCAATCCCTCCCACAATCTCGGCGATGATTTCCGGAGGGACAGGGCGTCCAAGCTCCACCAATGCCCGAATTTCGGTAGCGCGACGGTCTAAAAACTGCAATTCCAAAGACGCACGTTGCGCGGCAGGAGCAAGTGCAAGTCGAGCTGTTTCAAGCCCGCGTGCAAGGGGATAAAGTGCATCGCCAGGCAGGCTTTGCGCTGCAACCCACACCGTCCCCGCAAACATCAGGATGAAAGCGACAAGCACGCCCGTCAGCACACGCCAGAAAGCCAGCGTTCGGCGTGACCGTGGGACAGGCATCACGACCGCGGCGCCAGCCTGACCACGCGCTTTTTGCCAGATGCGCTGCCGGGCAGTGGCGGACAGAGCGGGCTGTCCCAGCTTTTCAAGGCGTGAAGCAACTTCCGCGATGACAGGATCAAATTCGTCGGCGCTCATTCATCACCATCTTCAACGTCGTTGTAAAACTGTTCCTGGTTACTTAAAATCCCGCGTAACTTGCGCAACGCACGATACATCATACTCTTCACCGCATTAGGATTGCTATGGACCACCATGGCAATGTCTGGATTATTCATACCAGAGGCAAAGCGTAATAATATGATCTCCCGTTCTGCAGCTGTAAGGTATCCCAATGCTTGAATCAGGTCAGCGTATTCATGCCTCAAATCAGGCGCCTCAGTACCGATCAAAAATTCTTCAACATCGTCGGAGAAATTAATGACCTGATCCTGCTGCCGTTTGTTCAAGCGCCAATGATCTACCAGACGAGCGCGCGCGATACGAAACAACCACACGCCGAAAGGCACGCCCCGGTCTTCATAACGCTCGATCGCCGTCAACATTTGCGAAAACACTTCGGCGGTCAGATCTTCAGCAGTCTGGTGATTCCCGGTACGATACAGCATGTAGCGATACACTGCATCCACGTAGTGTTCGTACAACTGGCCCTGGGCAACCCGGTCGCCGGTCTTCGCACGCTGAATAAGAGCGCTTTCGTCGAATTCTTGTACTTGAGGACCCATTTAGATAGCTCATCTAGCAGTAGTCCTCCTATTATAAAACGATTTAACTTGCCGTCCAGTGACGGTCAAATGTAGCAGCAAATTGCTTTTGGAAAAAGCTTAGAACGCCCGCTGGTAAAACGCTGTCCTTCCCAACGCCAAATATGACGTTACCGGCTTTATCTTTATGCGATTATATAGACAGAAAATGGTTAAAAGGCCCCGGTGCAAATGCGCTTAGGGGCCCTTAGTGGCATGAGCAATGACACGAGCAACAAGAGGGGACTGTATGTTCAACCGGATAAAACGTGAAAAATCGGGGCAGGGGTTGGTGGAATTTGCGCTGATTCTGCCCCTGCTCCTGCTGATCCTGTTGGGGATTTTCGAGTTTGGACGGGTGCTCTTCATCTACAGCAACCTGTTCAACGCCGCGCGGGAAGGCGCCCGTTATGGCGTGACCAGCCCACGCAACTACGGCGGTATCAGCGCGCGGGCGCAGGAGTTCATTGCCCTGGTGCCAACCGACGAGGTAGACATCTGGGTCTGGTACGATTCCGGCCCCGACACCGGCACGACCACCGATCCGGCAGAAGTGGTCGCCGGCATTTCACGGGTGAACGTCCAGGTGCAATACGACGTTGAGGCGCTGACGCCGCTGTTCGACCCCTTCATCGGGCCGCTCGTGTTGGAGAACACGGCCTCGCGCACGATCCAGAATGTGGGGCTGGTCATTGATCCCCCACCAACCGTGCCGCCGCCAGGGGACGATGGAGGCGGAGATGGAGACGGAGATGGCGAGACGCCCACCGAAGAGATCTCCCTTAATCCGACCTGCGGACCCGAGGGCGATCAAACCATTACCATCACCGGCGCGAATTGGGAGAATGACAGCCGGGTGAATGTGTACTTCGACAGCACTAAGGTGCTGAACAACACCGCCATTGACCCCAGCTTCACGCTGACCATCGAGGTCAACAACGTGACGGCAGGCGCCCACACCGTCACGGTCGAAGGACGGAGCTCCGATGTGCAGGTCTTCGCGGACTTCAACGTCCCGTGCGTCGCCCCCTCCCCGACACCCACGGAGACCCCCACGCCCACCGCCACACCCACGCCCGGCCCCTCGCCCACGCCGACGTACACTCCCGTTCCCACGGCCACCCCCGTTCCCATTGCCGCCATCGTCATCCAGGAGCCGGTGATGATGGGGGCCACCGTGGTGCAAGGGACAGCGCAGCCGGGCGAGATCGTGACCCTGCGGATCGTCCAGACCGGTCTGCAACGCTCCGTCACCGTCGCGGCAGACGGCACCTTCCTCTTTGATAACCTGCCAGCCCTGGAAGCCGGCATGACGCTGATCGTTCAGGGCTACGGCCGGCAGGATTCGACCGTCGTCCAGGGCGGAACGCCGACGCCGACGCCGACGCCCACCGCCACACCGCTGCCCACCAGTTTCTACATCACCCTGGATCCCACCTGCGGACCGGCGGGCAATCAAACCATCACCATCCACGTGCACAACTGGCCTGCCGGCAATTATCTTGTCGTCTACTTCGATACCACCCGCGTCATCAATGAACAGCATAAAGAAGACGCCTCGAATTTTGACCGGACCATTACGGTCTCCAATGTCGCCGCTTATGTGAAACACACGGTGGAAGCAGCCGCGTGGCCCAAAAAGGACGAAGGCGGCATCCGGGCTGGCCTGGCCACGGCGCCGTTCACCTGCCCCTGCCCCGTGCCGGACCTGGTGGTCAGCAACCTGGAGCTGGCCAGCACCCCGCCCCTGGGGACTTACCGCAAGATCAACTTTTCCGTGCAGGTGAAGAATCAGGGCGGCGCGGACATCCCCTCGCTGTTCTGGGTGGATCTCTACGAGAGCGAGTTCCCAGACCCGCT
>JAAZNO010000513.1 GCA_012798275.1 Chloroflexota bacterium | reverse complement strand
GCGCTGACCACGCTGGGCGTGATGGCGCAGGACGAAATCCAGCAGCTGGCGGGCGCGAACTGGCATCCCTCCTTGCCGGATGAGGTGGAAATCCGCATCAACAAGGCGGCGCTCGACTACGATCACCTGCTCATCCTCGGGCCGACTTTCCCCCACGAGGTGGTAGGCTTCTCCGGCGGCGCGAAATATCTCTTCCCCGGCATCTCCGGCCCCGAGATGATCAATGCCACGCACTGGCTGGGCGCGCTGGCGCAAGTGGTGGGGACCATCGGCATCAAGGAGACGCCGGTGCGGGCGATGATTCACGCGGCGGTGCGCCGCCTGCCGACGCCGGTGACGCTCGCGGCGCTGGTCGTCGCCGGGCACGACCTGGTCAGCGTCTTCGTGGGCGACCTGTTCGAGGCGTGGAGCCTGGCCGCCGACCTTTCCGCCCGGCACAACGTCATCTGGTGCGCCACGCCCTATCAGCGGGTGCTTTCCTGCGCGCCGACGATGTATGAGGAGCTGTGGACGGCGGCCAAAGCGATGTACAAGCTGGAGCCAGCGGTGGCCAGCGGCGGAGAGGTCATCATCTACGCGCCGCATCTGGAGGTGGTCAGCTACGTCCACGGGCGCTACATCTACGAAATCGGCTATCACATCCTGCCCTATTTTCTGCAAGATTGGGACCGCTTCAAGCACATCCCGCTGGGAGTACTCGCCCACAGCACGCACGTCCGCGGCTCCGGCGTGATGGAGAACGGCGTCGAAAAGCCCAACGTCAAAGTCACCCTGGCGAGCAAGATCTCCGCCGGGGAATGCGCTCGTCTGAACCTGGGCTATCTCGATCCGGCAAGCATTGACGTCACCGCCTGGCAGAACCGTGAGGACGAGGGGATACTGTATGTGCCCCGGGCGGGCGAGGTGCTCTATCGCCTGATGAAGTTTTAAAAAATAATCCGGTAATCAACGGGATTTTCTCCAGTCGCCAGGAAATCTTATGTTCTTTAGTCAATGGCTGAACAGTTACCGGGTGAGTCGTGAGCAGCGACGACGACAACTCACGGGAGGAAATTTATGGAAGGAACACCCTACGCTTTGGGAATTCTCGGTTTGGGGGTGATGGGACGGAGCCTGGCGCAGAACTTTGCGCGACACGGCTATCCCCCCATCGGCTATGATCCGGCCCCCAAATTGCCCGCTGATTTCCCGGTAGCCATCGCCGCCTCCCAGGAGGCGCTAGTGGACGCGCTCACGCCGCCGCGCACGCTCTTCCTCATGGTGCCCGCCGGCGCGCCAGTGGACGACGCCATCGCTGCGCTGAAGCCCCTTCTGCAGCGCGGCGATCTGATCATTGACGGCGGCAATTCTCACTTTGCGGATACCGAACGCCGCGCGCGGGAGCTTGCCGCGGCGGGCATTCACTTCATCGGGACGGGAGTCTCCGGCGGCGAGAGCGGCGCTCTCTGGGGCCCGAGCTTAATGCCCGGCGGCTCCGTCGAGGCCTGGCCGCGCGTCAGGGAAATGTTCGAGGCGATCGCCGCGCGGGCCGAGGACGACGCGCCCTGCGTCGCATGGATGGGAGCCGGCGGGGCGGGCCACTACGTCAAGATGGTGCACAACGCCATCGAATACGGCGACATGCAGCTGATCGCCGAGGTCTACGACCTGCTGCATCGCGGCGCCGGGATCCCCAACGCAGAGCTGGCCGCCATCTTCGCCGCCTGGAACACGCGCGAGCTGCGCTCCTATCTCATCGAAATCACCGCCCGCATCCTGGAGCGGGTGGATGAAGAGACCGGCAAAGCGCTGGTCGAGGTGATCCTGGACGAGGCGGCGCAGAAAGGCACCGGCAAGTGGGCCAGCCAGACAGCGTTCGACATCGGCGCCCCCATCCCCACGCTCAACGCGGCGGTGGAAAGCCGGCTGATCTCGGCGCTCAAGGCCGAGCGCGTGAACGCCGCGAAGGTGCTGGGGCGCGCGGGACGGTTTGCCGGCGACGCCGATCGGCTGATCGCCATCGCGGAGCAGGCCCTCTACGCCAGCAAGATCACCTCCTACGCGCAGGGATTGAGTCTGTTGCGGATGGCGTCGCAGGAATACGGCTGGGGACTGGAAATCGCACGGATCGTGCCGGTGTGGCGCGCGGGCTGCATCATCCGCGCCGCGCTACTGAGCGACATCACGCACGCCTACCGCCGCGCCCCCGATCTGCCCAATCTGCTGCTCGACGCGACCTTCACGCAGGCGACGCTGAGCCGCGAATCCGCCTGGCGCGAGACCCTCCAGACGGCGGTGGGATTGGGCATCCCGATGCTGGCCGTCAGCGCGTCGCTGGCCTACTTCGACGCCTACCGCTCGGAGGTTCTACCCGCCAACCTCACGCAGGCGCAGCGGGACTACTTTGGGGCGCACACCTACCGGCGTGTGGATCGTGAGGGCGTTTTCCACACGGCATGGGAATGAGTGGCGCCAATGATGCTGCAATCTATTATTGCATATTCTATGGTCAAGTGAGGCAATCATGCAAGAAGACAAGCCCCTTCAAGACTTGTGTATCAACACTCTCCGTTTTCTTTCGGCGGATGCCGTGCAGCAGGCCAATTCCGGCCATCCGGGCCTGCCGATGGGCGCAGCGCCGCTGGCCTACGCCATCTGGGCGCACCATTTGCGCCACAATCCGGCCCATCCCGCCTGGCCCAACCGCGACCGCTTCATCCTCTCCGGCGGGCACGGCTCGATGCTCCTGTACTCCCTGCTCCACCTCACCGGCTACGCGCTGCCATTGGAGGAACTCCAGCGCTTCCGGCAATGGGGTAGCCTGACCCCCGGCCATCCAGAGTACGGGCTGACCCCCGGCGTCGAGACAACGACCGGGCCGCTGGGACAGGGCTTTGCCAACGGTGTCGGCATGGCCATCGCCGAGGCTCACCTGGCGCAGCGGTTCAATCGGCCCGGCCACACCGTGATTGATCACACCATCTACGCCATCGTCACCGACGGCGACCTGATGGAAGGGGTGACGGCGGAAGCCGCCTCGCTCGCCGGACACCTGCGGCTGGGCAAACTCATCTATCTCTACGACGACAACCGCATCTCCATCGAAGGCTCGACCGACCTCGCCTTTACGGAGGATCGCGGCAAGCGCTTCGAGGCTTACGGCTGGCACGTGCAGCGGGTGGAGGATGGGCTGGATGTGGCGGCGATTGACCGCGCGATCGAGGCCGCTAAGCAAGATCCGCGCCCCTCGCTGATCATGGTCCGCACTGTCATCGGCTACGGGCTGCCCACGCGTGCCGGCACCGCCAAGGCGCACGGCGAACCGCCCGGGCAGGCCGAACTCGACGGCGCAAAAGACGCCCTGGGCTGGCCCAGGGAGCCGCGCTTCTACATTCCCGACGCAGCGCTGACCTTCTTCCGACAGGCGCAGGTCCGCGGCGCGCAGCTGGAGCTGGAATGGCAGCAGGAGATGGCCGCCTACGCGGCGGATTATCCTGACCTTGCGGCGGAGCTGCAGCGGCGCCTGGCGGGGGAATTGCCCGCCGGATGGGAAGCCGCGCTGCCGGTGTTCCCTGCCGACCCCAAAGGCATGGCGACGCGGGCCTCCTCCGGCAAGGTGCTCAACGCCCTGGCAGAGGTCCTGCCGGAAGTGCTAGGCGGTTCGGCGGACCTGGCTCCCTCGACGAACACCTGGATGAACGCCTACCCGGCCTTCTCCGCCGGGGAGCGCGCCGGACGCAATCTGCACTTCGGCGTGCGGGAGCACGGGATGGGCGCCGTGGTCAACGGGATGGCCTATCACGGCGGCGTGATTCCCTTCGGTGCCACCTTCATGGTCTTCTCCGATTACATGCGTCCGCCGCTGCGCATCGCGGCGCTCTCTCATCTCGGCTCGATCTGGGTCTTCACGCACGACAGCATCGGCGTCGGCGAGGACGGCCCCACCCATCAACCGGTCGAACACCTCGCCGCCCTGCGCGCCATCCCCAACCTCATCACGCTGCGCCCGGCGGACGCCAACGAGGTGCGCGAGGCGTGGCGCATCGCCATCGAGAATCGCCGGCGCCCCACGGCCCTGGTGTTGACGCGCCAGAATCTCCCCACGCTGGATCGGACGGCCTACGCCCCGGCGGAAGGCGTCCGGCGCGGCGCGTATGTGCTGGCGGACCTGGGGCAGGGACGCCCGCAGCTGCTCCTCATGGCGAGCGGCTCGGAGGTCAGCCTGATCGTGGAGGCCGGCAAGCGTCTGGCGGAACGGGGTCTCGCCGTCCGCCTGGTCTCTTTCCCCAGCTGGGAGCTGTTCGCCGAACAGGAGGCCGCCTATCAAGCGGCCGTCCTCCCGCCGGATTTGCGCCGACGGGTGGCGGTGGAAGCGGGAGTGACGCAGGGCTGGCAGCGCTGGGTAGGGCTGGAGGGGCGCATCGTGGGGCTGGATCGCTTCGGCGCCTCCGCCCCCGCCGCAGTGATCTTCGAGCAGCTGGGCTTCTCAGCCGCGCACGTCGAAGCGGTGGCGTTGGAACTGCTTAAGCAGCAATGAGGCCATCCCATGAACACTACGCTACAACTTCTGGAAGTTGGACAATCGGTCTGGTATGACAACATCCAGCGCGGCCTGCTGCGCAATGGCGAACTGGCGGGGATGATCGCGCGCGGGGAAATCCGCGGCGTCACCTCCAACCCCACCATCTTCATGAACGCAATCACCAAATCGCACGACTACGACGCCGACCTGCTGCCGCTGCTGGAGGCGGGGCTGAGCGCCGAGGAGATCTTCTTCCGCCTGGCCATCGAAGACATTCAGCAGGCTGCCGACCTGTTCATGCCGCTGTATCAGCAAAGCGACGGCGGCGATGGCTACGTGAGCCTGGAGGTGAGCCCGGCCCTGGCGTACGACGCCGCCGGCACCCTCGCACAGGCCCAAGAACTCTGGCAGCGCGTGGCCCGTCCCAACCTGATGATCAAGATTCCGGCGACGAAGGCGGGGCTGCCCGCGATCACCGAGGCGCTCGTGGCAGGGGTTAACGTCAACGTGACGCTGATCTTCGCGCTCGAACGCTACCGCGAGGTGCTGGACGCCTATCTGACGGGGCTGGAACGGCGGGCAGCGGCGGGCCTCCCGCTCCACCCGCTGGCGTCGGTGGCCTCGTTTTTTGTCTCGCGGGTGGATACGAACGTGGACGCCCGCCTGCAACGCCTCCTGCAGGCCGGGGGACCGGCCGCGGAGCAAGCGCGGACGTTGCCCGGCAAGGCCGCCATCGCCAACGCCAAACTGGCCTATGCCGCCTTCAAGGAGGTCTGCAGCGCGGAACGGTTCCGGGCGCTGGCGGCGCACGGAGCGCGGCTGCAACGTCCCCTGTGGGCCTCGACGAGCACCAAAAATCCCGCCTACCGCGATGTGATGTACGTGGAAGAGCTCATCGGCCCGCACACCGTCAACACCATGCCGCCGCAGACGCTGGCCGCCTTCCTCGATCACGGGCGGGTGCGCCTGAGCCTGGAGGAAGACCTGGAGGGCGCACGGCAGACGCTGGCAGACCTGGAAGCTCTGGGAATTTCGATGGCGGAGGTGACCCGCCAGCTGGAAGAAGAGGGCGTCGCCGCCTTCGCCGACGCCTTCACGGCGCTGCTGGGGGCCATCGAAGGGCGGCGCGAGCCCGGCGCGCCGGGGAGCGTCCCATGCGCACGCTAATCCAAAATGTCACGG
>JAAZNO010000512.1 GCA_012798275.1 Chloroflexota bacterium | reverse complement strand
GTATTCTTTTTAGATTCACCTCTCATCATAGGGCAACTTTGAAAAACTGTCAAGTGCTTTGACGGGCGATGCAGCCGGTGTTATACTCAAGGCATCTCAATCCATCGTTCGGGGCGAGGCAGGATGAAACACGACAGCAGAGCGAGGGTGTGGCTCGACCGGGGGTGGCAGGCGCTCACGGCCCCCTGGACGGAGTTCCCTTCGGCGGAAGAACATTCGCTGGCGCAACAACTGACGCTGTTGTTGCTTTACGATACGGCAGTGCTGCTAGCGCTGGTGCTGTTGGACCGGGGGGTAAATTCTGAACGGCCTGTTTATGCGAACAACCGATACCTGGTCATTGCTTTTATCGCGCTGTTGTTCGGCTACAGCCTTAGCCGAACGCGCTATTTCCGCTGGGGCCTGTTCTGGTTGAGCGTCGTTTGCAGCGCTCTCATTTTCAGCTACGCGATAGCCGCATCCAACCCGTTCATTTTGCTTTACAATATTTTGATTGTTACCACCCTATTCCTTTTCTTGCCGATGCCAATAACCCTGGGCACAGCACTGCTCGACATCATCGGCAGTTTGCTCTTTTTCGCCCTGTGGCCCCCCCTCACGTGGTCGCGGACGCTGATCCACACGTTGGCGGGGGGAATGCTGGTGTCCGGATTGGTCTTCATTATGGTCTTCTATCGTCACCGGCAGCGGCAGCAACAGCAGCGGCAACTGGAAAGGACCGAAGCGTGGTATCGCATCCTGTTGGAGACGACCTTCGAGGGGCTGTTGCTCATCCAGGATGGGGTGATTGTGGAACCGAACCCCGGCTTCCTGCACATGTTGGGCTACGAACGGCACGAGGTCGCCGGCCAACCGCTCTCGCGTTTCATCGCCGGGGAACTTCCCCCGCGCGCTTCAGGGACGCCGACAGGGGGAGTCGTTGCCACGGAAGTCCATGGCATCCGCAAAGATGGGTCGGTGCTGTTCCTGGAAGCGGTGGCGCGGGGGCATCCCCAGGTCGAGCCGGCGCTGGGCCGGCCCGGCGTCTCGGGGGCGCCGATGCTCGTTGCGCTGCGCGACATCAGCGAGCGCAAACAGGCGGAAGGGTTGTTGTTGCAGGCGCACGTCGCCCTGGAACAGCGGGTGGTGGAACGGACCGCAGAGCTTTCCAGAGTCAATACCCGTTTGCAGGCCGAGATCGAGGAGCGGGCGCGCATCGCGCATGATTTGCAAGCGCAACAGATCGCGCTACGGCAGCGGGTGACGGAGCTGGAGACGTTGTATCGCATCGGCATGGCCATGTCTTCGCAGCTGGATCCGGAGGCGTTGCTGCAATTCATCGTTGAACAGGCGACGCCGCTGGTAGACGCCACCAGCTGCGCTATCCTGAGCCCTGACCTGGAAACCGGCGACCTGGTCTTCCGTGCGGCGACGGATCCCATCGTGGGCCTGCGGGTGCCGCCGGAGCAGGGCGTTGTGGGGCGGGTGTTCCGAACGGGCATCCCGGAGATCGTCGGCGAGCTACCAGCGGAGCCAGAGCACTATCCGGGGATTCGACAGCAGAGTGGCCTGCTGGTGACTTCGATGCTCGTCGTGCCTTTGCGCAGCGGCGAACAGATCATCGGCGTGCTGACGGCGGTCAACAAACTCCACGGTCAGTTTACCGCCCAGGATCAGGCGCTGTTGGTGGCGCTTGGCAATCACGCGGTGATCGCCATCACCAATGCCCGGCTCTACGCGCAGGCGCAGCACGAGCTGGCGGAGCGTCAGCGCGCTGAGGCCGCCTTGCTGGAAGAGCGGGCCCTGCTCGCGCAGCGCGTCGAGGAACGGACGGCCGAGCTGCGCGCGGCCAACGTCGAGCTGGCGCAGGCGGTGCGCGCCAAAGATGAATTCCTGGCCACGACAAGCCATGAGCTCCGCACGCCCCTGACCGCTATCCTGGCCCTTTCGGAGATGCTTAATGAGGGCGTTTATGGGACGTTGGGCCCGCGGCAGCTGAAAGCCATCCAGGGCATTGAGGAGAGTGGCCGGCATCTGCTGGCGATCATCAATGACATTTTGGACATCGCGCGCATTGAGGCCGGCAAAGTGGCCCTCGATCTTTGTCTCGTGAATGTCGAAGACGTATGCCTGGCGAGCCTGCGCCTGGTGACCAATCTGGTCAAGGAGAAACGGTTGCAGGTGAGCACCTTTTTTGACCCTGCCGCGAAGCAAATTTACGCTGATGAACGTTATCTTAAACAAATTCTGGTTAATCTGCTCAACAACGCTGCCAAGTTCACCCCCCAAGAAGGCGCTATCGGCCTTGAGGTGCAGGCCTGGCCTGATGAACAGCTCATATCCCTCACCGTGTGGGACACGGGCATTGGTATCGCGTCTGACGCCATGCCGCAGCTCTTTAAGCCCTTCGTGCAACTCGATACCCGCCTCTCGCGGGAGTATCAGGGAGCGGGGCTGGGACTGGCGTTGGT
>JAAZNO010000511.1 GCA_012798275.1 Chloroflexota bacterium | reverse complement strand
GCGAGCGTGTGCCAAATTCGACCCATGTTGGTCTCCTCTAGAATGGCTGAACGTGCGCACAGGGGCGCGTCGCGGTAGTCAGCTGGCATCAGTATAAACCCAGGGCCGAAGATGACAACCTCGAAGGATTTGAATTGCTTGCTTTTGAAAACAGCACTATAATGTTTCATAGAGCCTATTCAGGAGACGCAGTGATGAAACGAGCCGTAGACCTTGAGAATCCCCACGCTGAGCCGGATCCGCTGAGCGCCATGCTCGACGAGTATGTCCCTCCTCCTCCCTGTCATCGCGGGGATGTTGTGAAAGGGATCATCGTGCGGGTTGATCCCAAAACGATCCTCATTGATATTGGCAATAAGTGCGATGCCATTGTCCATCCGCGGGAGATGGAGCTGCTGCAACCCGCTGACCTGCAGCGGTTCAAGCCCGGTCAGACGGTGCATGTGTACGTGCTCGAGTCCAATGAAAACGAGGACGTGATCCTGGTTTCGCTGGCGAAGGCCGATCAGGAGAGCGATTGGGTCCACGCCCAGGAGCTTCTGGAAAGCGGCGAGCCTGTGGAGCTGGAAGTGGTGGATTACAACAAGGGCGGTGTCATTGTGTACCTGGGGCAGCTGCGCGGCTTCGTTCCCGCCTCCCAATTGCAGCCCAGCTGGCGCGCCCTCCAGAATGCCGAGGACGCGGAGCATCGTTGGGAAGCGTTGGTGGGTAAGAAGCTCATGCTCAAGGTGATCGAGGTCACCTCCAGCCGCAACCGGCTGATTTTCTCCCAGCGGGGGTTGGGGGGCGAGAAGCAGCGTCGTCCCAACATTCTGGGGGAGCTGGAAATCGGCTCGGTGCAGCATGGCGTGGTCAGCAACATTGTGGAATTTGGCGCCTTCGTCAATATCAGGGGGGTGGACGGCTTGCTGCACATTTCGGAGATTTCCTGGCAGCGGGTCAATCACCCCTCGCAGGTGTTGCATGTAGGGCAGGAACTGGACGTGTACGTCTTGGATGTGGATCTGGAGCGTTGCCGTTTGAGCCTCAGCCTCAAACGGCTGACTCCCGATCCGTGGGTGCTGATGGGCGAACGGTACGCCGAGGGGCAGGTCCTTGACGTCAGGATCGTCAACCTGGTCTCTTTCGGCGCTTTTGCCAGCCCCGTGGACATTCCAGAGGTCGAGGGGCTGATTCATCTTTCGGAGTTGGCGGAGCAGCCGGTGCAGGTGGGGATGATCTGTCCGGCGCGGATTCTCTCGTTGCGCCCCAGACTGCGGCGCGTCGCTTTTAGCTTGAAAGGGGCGGTTGCCACGGCGACAGAACCGGCGGAACTGTCATCTGAGGCAGAGACAGCGCCCGCTGAGAACGTTTAGGACCGCAGGGCGCGAGGGTGGAATAGCCGTCCTGAGGCCAGGGCTGATTTCCTGTCGTAGCCTTTTCAGGTGACGCTGATGGCCCTGGCAATGCCTTGCCGGGGCCATTTTGATTCACTCATCCTGGAGGCGAGTATGTCAAAAGCGCCACAATTAAGCCGTGCTCTTGCTGGTGAGACGGTCCAGTGCCGGGTGTGTGAGCATTTCTGCGCGCTGGGACCGGACGCCTGGGGCAAATGTGGGGTGCGCGTCAATCGCGGCGGACGGTTGCAGCTCGCCGTGTATGGCGATGCGGTGGCCTTGCATGTAGATCCCATTGAAAAAAAGCCGCTCCATCACTTCCTGCCCGGTTCGACGGCGCTGTCGGTGGGGACGTATGGCTGCAACTTGCGCTGCGAATGGTGCCAGAACTGGGAGATTTCGCAGGTGCGGCAGGTGACGCCGGCGCTGGTGAGCTCCCCCGTCTCGCCTGAAGCGCTGGTAGACCTGGCGCTCCAGGAACACAGCGCTTCAATCGCCTACACGTACAACGAGCCCACGGTCTTTTTTGAATACACCTACGACACCGCTGTTTTGGCGCACGCTCGGGGCATCAAAAACGTCTACGTTTCCAACGGCTTCATGTCCGCCGATACCCTGGAGGCGCTGGCGCCGTACCTGGACGCCATCAACGTGGACTTGAAAGGCTTCACTGAGGAGCTCTATCGCACGTACACCGGCGCGCGGTTGGAACCGGTGAAGCGCAACATCGCGGCGCTCGTTCGCGGCGGACGCACCTGGGTCGAGGTGACCACTCTCGTCATCCCCGGCCTCAACGATTCCGACGCCGAATTGCGCGCGGCGGCGGAATGGCTGGCGCAAATCAGCCCCACTATTCCCTGGCACGTCTCCGCCTTCTATCCCACTTATCGGATGATGGATCGTCCCCGGACGCCGCCGGAGACGCTCGAGCGGGCTTACGCGATAGGGAAAGCCGCCGGGCTGAACTTCGTCTACGTGGGCAACATCTACGATCCCACCCATGAGGGGACGTATTGCCCGCAGTGCGGCGCGCTGTTGATCGCGCGCTCTGGCTATCGCGTGCGCGTGCAGTGGCAGACGCCCGGCGTCTGCCACCGCTGCGGGGCGACAATCCCCGGCGTGTGGAAGTGAGTCGAAGCGACCGTGGCGCTGTCATCTTGAGCCTGGAATGACCGATAAGGAGGAGCATGACTGATGGAAAAGACACCCCATACCTTCACCCACATTCGCCGGCCAGCAGTCGCCGGCATGTTCTATCCCGATAACCCCTTAGTCTTGCAACAGACCGTGGACGGATTTCTGGCAGCGGCGACGCCGCCCCCGCTTCCCGCGGTCCGTGCGGTGATCGTCCCCCATGCCGGCTATCCCTATTCGGGGCCGGTCGCCGCGTTTTCCTATCGCGCCGTGGCGGAAAGGCCAGCTCCTCCCGCGCGGATCTATCTGTTGGGGCCGGCGCATCGCGTCTGGTTCCAGGGCGTGGCGGTGGGCGACTACGATGGCTTGGCGACGCCGCTCGGCGTGGTGCCGGTGGATGTCGCGGCGGTGAAGCAGCTGCTGGAACGTGACCCGTGGTTTCAGCCGCTGAGTCAGGCCCATCATGATGAGCACTGCCTCGAAGTGCAGCTGCCGTTCCTGCAGCGCGTGTGCCCTGGCGTGCCTATCGTCCCCTTGCTGTTTGGGGATGTGAATCCCGAAGTGGTCGCGCGCGTTCTGGACGCGGTGTTGGAACCCGATGATCTTCTCGTGGTGAGCTCTGACCTCAGTCATTATCACACCTACAGCGACGCGGCGCGGCGTGATAAGTCGTTCATCAACGCCGTCCTGCAAGGCGACGTCGTAGCGGTGGCGCACGGCGAGGCTTGCGGACAGACACCCATTCTCGCCGTGATGCCGCTTGCGGCGCGACGGGGGTGGCAGGCGCACCTGTTGGATTACCGCAATTCGGGGGACACTGCCGGCGACCATCGTCAGGTGGTGGGATATGCGGCGATCGCGTACGCGGAGAGCGGATAGTAAAAAAGGGCCTGCAGGTCTTCAAAGACCTGACAGGCCGGGCTTCATCTTCAGTGTCCGATCGGCGAAGTCCGTGGCCAGCTGTGAGCCATTTTCCGAGAAGTTACCATGTTCTTGCGGCACACCGCCGAGGATGCAAATGTGAGTTGTGAGTGGTGAGTCGTGAGCAGAGGCTGCAACGATTCGCCGGTTCGGCTGGGGCTGGAATCCCCGGCCTGACACGAGCCAACCGCGCTGAAGCGCGCTGTTGGGGAGCTCACTTCAGCGAGCTTGATGTATCAGGCCAGGCATTCATTCCGGGGCGGCTTTGCCACGCAAGTGATTTTGAGGTCCGCTGCTTCGCTGATTGCTGACTCACTGATCTCTATTTTTCGAGGAGACCTGTATGGAAATTCAACCTTTGACCGCCGAAGAAAAACAGATCCTGCTGCGACTGGCGCGGGACGCCATCCGCGAAGCGCTGAATGGCAACCCCCTTCCCGAAATTGACCTGGCGACGTTGCCGCCGCGCCTGCAAGCCAAAGGCGCCGCCTTTGTCACCCTCACCTTGCAGGGACAATTGCGCGGCTGCATTGGCTCGCTGATGGCGCATCGTCCCCTGGCGTTG
>JAAZNO010000510.1 GCA_012798275.1 Chloroflexota bacterium | reverse complement strand
CAACGGCCCGGATGTTTCGGAAATTGGGGCGACGTGGATGAGCGACCTGGCCGGCATGGGAAGCATTCGTCCCCTCACGACGCTGGAGTTACGCACGCTGGGTCCGCTTGAGGACTTCATCCCGGCGATGTGGCAGAGCGTGAGTCTCCTCAATTCCGGCGACATTTGGGGCATTCCCTGGATGATGGACACGCGCTTGCTGTTTTATCGGCGAGACCTGCTGGCGCAGGCAGGCATTGATGAAGCGGAAGCGTTCGTCAGTTTTGAATCGCTGGAGACGACGCTGCGTCGCCTGCAGGAAGCCGGTGTAGAAATCCCCTGGGTGGTGCCGACCCGTCGCAACTGGATCACCCTGCACAACCTGGCGACGTGGGTGTGGGCGCACGGCGGCGATTTCGTCAGCGCGGATGGCAAGACGTTGTTGGTCAACACGCCGGAGGCCCGCGCCGGATTTCGGGGCTATTTTGGCCTGGGGCGATTCATGCCGCCGCAGGTTCATCACCTCACCACCTTCGAGGCGGACGATTGTTTCGGCCAGGGACGGGCGGCGGTGACACTTTCGGGCATGTGGCTGTGGCAGAATTCCTATCTGACGCCGGAGCTGCGGGCGAACATCGGCATGGTGCTGCCGCCGGGCATCCCTTACGTCGGCGGCTCGTATCTGGTCGTGTGGGAGTACACCCACAATGTGCGCGACGCCCTCAAGCTCCTCCGCTTTTTGACCGATGCGCGCGCGATGCAGCGGTACGCGCTGGAGATGGGCAAATTGCCGGCGCGTTTCTCCGCGCTTTCGGAGACGCCCGTGCCTTTCAACATGTCGGTTGAGACGTTGGTGCGCCGGTTGGGGGAAGGCCGGTCCCTGCATGGGGTGCCGCTATGGGGGATGATCGAGGATCGGCTGGCGAACACGCTCCGCGACATCTGGCATGACGTGCTCGAATCGCCGGAAGCGGACATCGAAGCGATTATGGAACGCCATTTGCAGGTGCTGACGCGGGGACTGGAATTGACGTTGCGCGGGTGAGCGGCGCGCTGTAGGACCAGGGATAATACCTCTGCCAGCAGGATCGCTCAAGCCTTGATCTGTGACGGCCCGGCCCCTCGGCGCGGCGTCGTTCCCGGCAGCGTGTTGCGCGCCTGACCTCAGGTCGGCGACTGCTCCGCGAGCGCTGTGATGGCGTTGTGAAGCGCGATCACTGCCGCCGAGTGCACTTCGAGCAGATCATGTGTCTCCGTATCCACCCAGAAACGCGCGGTGAGAGTGATCATCGCGTACCCCGGTTGTTCTGCCCAGACCGTAGGCGGCGGCGCCTGCAGCACCCCCGGCACATGTTGCAGAGCATCGCGCAGCGCCCTCAAGGCGAGCTCCACATCCTGCCCCGCGCTCAATTTGAGCGTCACTGTGCGTTGTCGTTCCCGGCTGCGGCTGAAGTTGGTGATCGGGTTCTCGAAGATGGTGATGTTGGGCACGATGACGAGTTCGCCGCCTGCGGTCTTGATGGCGGTATCCCGCGGGTTGATTTCCAGGATCTGGCCGGTGAACCCCCCGGCGTTCACGGTGTCGTTCACGGCGAAGGGTTTGCGGAACAGCAACAGCACCCCCGCGACGAAATTGCGGGTGATGTCTTGCAGCGCGAAGCCGATGGTAAGCCCGGTGATGCCCAATCCGGCGATGAAGCCGGTGATGTTGAAGTGGACCTGCTCCAGCGCGATGAGGCTGCCACCGATGCGCACCGTCCAACGTGTGAGCCGGGCCAGCAGCTGTGGCAATCCCTGGGGGTCCATCCGCTTGCTTAGCATTTCATGCACGGCGCGCTCGGCAGGAGCGGCTAGCAGCCATGCCGCGCCAAAGGTGATCAGGGCGACAATCAGGCGCGGAACGAATTGTAGCATTTGAAGCAGCAGCTGTTGGGTCAGCTGATCTAGAGTCCCCATCTGATGTTCCTCCGTATAAAATAGTCTCTGAAAATAGAGAGCAGTGAGCCGTGAGTCGAGAATAGTCACAGTCTTTGCGCACGAGTTACGGCTGACCACTCGCCTGGTAACTGTTCAGCCCTTGACTAAAAAACGCAAAATCTTATTGCAACTGTTGAAGATTGGGAATCAATTTTTGCTCCCTCCCCCCTTCCCCCCCGCACACGCGGGGGGAAGGGGAACTTTTTTTTGTGGGATTTTGCAGGCGGGCGTAGCCCGCCTGCAAAATCCCCTTATTTTGGGGCTGGGGGAGGGGCAAAGGCTACAGCTCACAAAGGTTCATCCATCGCCGTCGAGCTACCTGACGCCAGGCTGAACAATGACCGCACATTTTCATTCTTGAATGATGTGAGCCAGCACATGGCGTCTCCTTGGCCGGCGCTTGCGCCCGTGTGCCCGTCAGCCAGCGCATCAAAATTCTAATCTCACCTGCACTGAAGTCAAAGCGCGCCGGGCCGGTTTCAAGACGTCTTCCTTTGGAAGGGCGTAACCTCAAATGGGTGATGCGTGGTACTTCCGCCAGGACGCTTTTGCGGTAGAGTGGGGGTGCTTATCATCATGTTGGGGAGAAAGAGCAACCGTGATTCAATTATCAGATCGAGCGAAGGTGATCGAACCATCGGTGACGTTGGCGCTTTCGGCGCGCGCTAAGGCGCTGCAGGCGGAGGGTGTGGATGTATGCGACTTCACGGTCGGCGAGCCGGATTTCAACACGCCGGTGCACATCCGTGAAGCGGCCAAACGCGCGTTGGATGAGGGCAAGACGAAGTACGCGCCGGCGGGTGGCGTGCCGCGCCTCCGCGCGCTCATCGCGGAAAAGCTTCAGTGCGAGAATGCCCTGCCCTATACCGCCGAGCAGGTGATCGTCAGCACGGGCGGCAAACAGGCGCTGCTGAACTTGCTCCTGGCCGTGTTGGGGCCGGGCGACGAGGCCCTGATTCCTATCCCCTACTGGGTGAGCTACCCGGAGATCGTCAAGCTGGCGCGGGGCGTGCCGCGTTACCTGCCGACCACGGAGGCGACCGACTTCAAGATCACGCCGGAGCAGCTGGAAGCGGCGATCACTCCTCGGACGCGGGTCCTGGTGCTCAATTCGCCCTCGAATCCTAGCGGCGTGCTCTACACGCGCGCTGAACTGCAGGCGCTGGCGGAAGTGCTCGTCAAGCAGCAGGTTGCGGTGCTTTCCGATGAGATTTACGAGAAGTTGCTCTACGATGGCCACGAGCACGTGAGCATCGGCAGCCTGGGGCCGGAGATTTTCGACCTCGCCCTGACGTGCAACGGCTTCAGCAAGGCGTATGCGGCGACGGGATGGCGGCTGGGATATGGCGCCGGGCCGCGCCATGTCATCAAGGCCGCGATTGATATTCAGTCGCACACCACCTCCGGCGCGACTACTTTCGCGCAGTATGGCGCCATGGCTGCGTTGGAAGGCCCGCAAGACGCGGTCGAGGCCATGCGCGTGGAATTTGAGCGGCGTCGGGATGTGTTCCTGGCGGGGCTACAGGCGCTGCCGGGGTTGAGCTGCACCAAACCGGCCGGGGCGTTTTATCTCTTCCCCAACATCGCCGCGACGGGCCTGGATTCGATGACCTTTGCCTCGCGGTTGCTGGAGGACTATCACGTTGCCATCGTGCCGGGGGTGGCCTTTGGCGCGGATGCCAACGTGCGCTTTTCCTACGCGACGGGCATGGTGACTATCGAGAAGGGCCTGGAACGCCTGCGGAAGTTCATGGCCGCATTGTAGGAGAAAATGTGAAGAGACGCATCAGGCTGGGGACTTCATCCCCAGCCTGATGTCTTTGATCGTCGCGGCTCCAGGTTTTCAGTCGAGCGCGTGCGCGGCCTCCAGCAACTTCGGTACCTGATAGCCCGAAGCGGCTTCGGCCTCCAGCACCCGGCGGGTGAGATTGTAAACCCGCGCGATTTTTTCTGCGGCGGCGACGGCGGTGCTATCCGGCTCGCTGAGCGCTTCCACGGTTGTCAGGGTCAGCATCCACCACAGCAGCTGTTCCAGGGCTTCTTTATTGAACCATATCACGCCCTCGAAGCGGTTCACTCCCAGATAGGCCTGGAGGGACTGCTCTTGCAGGATGGCGCGCAGCAGTTCGTAAGCGCTGTCGCCGGTCTCCGTCTCGGCGGCGGCCAGCCAGGCGCGGTAATTCAGCAGCAGCTTGACCGTCGCTGCCGCGCGTTGCGCATCGTCAGCGGCGAGGCCGGCCTCCTGCAGGGCCGCCGCGAAGACCTTTCCCAGCAGCCACTCGTCCATCCAGATGGCGGTGATGGCCGCAGCGTTTTCTGCATCCATGATCTGGCCCAGGGGATGGAGGAACAACCAGCCGAGGAGCATTCCTAACACTGCCGGGTCGTCGGATTCCAGGCCCTCGGCGATGGCCGTTGCCGCGCCCAACACCGTCCGCAGCGGTCGCAGCCGTATTTCGGCTCGGGTCTCGGCGGCCGTCGGCCCGGCGACGGCTGTCTCGCTGTCGGCAGGCTTTTCAACGAGCGAGGACAGCGCGAGGATGGAGGCCAGCTGCTCACGCACCTCATGGGCGATTGTCCTGGGATTGCCGGGCCCCTGGCTGCTGGTCTTCGTGGCGTTCAACAGATCCAACATCTTGGCCTCGACCTGCTCCAGGACGTGCTCCTGATCCTCAGGATCGGCGTACCGGGCTTCGGCGAGCCAGCGGAAGGCCGGCGCGCTCACCAGCATCCGCAGCGGAGCGTGCAGCGGCTCCAGGAAGAGTTCTCGCAGCGCCTCTTCGATGCTGGGCACGCCGCGACCGCCCAGGTGCGCGGCCAATTGCCCGTAATGCCCCCATTCGTTGTCCTGGACCAGGCGGAAATTGACGAAGACATGTACCTCATAGGCGTGGAGTTCGGTGTAGAAACCGCGCTCGTGAATCTCGGCGCAGTTGCGGAGATATTCCAGATTGTGGACGGCGTCGCGGAAGAGAATGTACATGTCGCCGCGATTGGGGATGTCCAGCCCATCGGCGATGGTCT